>JASJDA010000295.1 GCA_030065755.1 Prochloraceae cyanobacterium
CATTGAAAATCTTGATTTCAAACTACAAAAAATTAGAACAATTTAGACAGAAAATCTATCAACTATTAGGTCCAGCTCTGGGACTTTTTTATTTTTAATAAGGAAGTCCTCATAAAGCAGTTAAGTTATTTGCGAAGTATATAAGTTATCGTAGAGCACTTTTCTAACGTCGCGATCACTTTTCTCCTGTCCCGATCGCCTTTCTCCTATCCCGATCGCCTTTCTAGCGTTACGATCGCTTTTCTACCGTCTCGATCGCCTTTCTCTCGCCCCGTGCCGCTACGCGGATCTCGAAGAGATCGCATCAAGGAGAAATTTACACCTGGAATTTGTTCGAGGGCATTATCAACTAAGATTCTCACTGTAATCAACTGAGGCCAATGAGCGTGAATTTCTAAAAATTCAATTAAACTATCAACGAGAATAATCAGACGATCTACATTCTGAATCAGTACTACCATTAGTTCTCCAATAGAACTGTTCCCTAATATTCCCCTTCGAGTTAAAGTTAAAGTATGGCGAGCAGTTTGCAAAGTTGGTCTCAATTGAACCCCTTGTTTTAATTGAGCACTGTCAAGCTCCTGCTGGTGAGAATTGTGACGTTCATCTCGGATATAGCGAGCCAAGGCTTGGTAAAATCGGGCTACTGATTCTGGCAGCGGGAAAGCTGGCTCTAATGGCCACATTGCCAAACAAACAATCATGGCCCAAACACCCCCTATCAGAGAGAGTCCAACCCTTTGCCAGCCTAAAAGCCAATCTCGGGCAATTCAATTGCATAGAGAAAGAATAGCCCCGTGACAATTCCCCCCATCACACCTGGAGCTCCGTAGACTCCTACATATCCAGCAGCAAACATACACCCGAAGGTGAATAAGACTTTCAGCCACCAGGTTTCTGGGAGCAAAGTCGCCAGGAATAAAGAGATTGCACATGTAATAATCGTCCCAATTAGGGCTTTGGCCCGCGTGGGATAAAACCCGCCAACATCCCCCAAAATAAAATATAGAGCACTCAAACCGATCGCATTGCCTACGGCCCGATGGCTGGTCAACTCCCCGATGGCGAGCGGAATGGCAAAAGCCACTAGAGCACGCAAGCCACGGCTGATTTCTAGATCGCCACTGGATTGGAAAATAAACTTAAATAGCTTAGGTTTAGCAGGCATAAGCAATCAGCAGTTCCACATTCAACATTAACTGGTGGTGATTCCCATGTAGTGGAAGTTGGCATTAATCATTAGTAACTAGCTCATTTGAAAATAGGCATACTATCATGTACAGCTTATTTTATCGTAATTCTCGTCTGCTTTTGCTGACGATAATATTAATTGTAGTTTGGGGTATTTCTTCGTTCTTTACTTTACCCCGATTGGAAGATCCAGAACTAGTATCTCGCTCGGCAACAGTGCGAACTTTGTTACCAGGTGCAGATGCAGAGAGAGTTGAAGCTTTAGTTAGCGAAAAAATAGAATCAGAGATCTCAGAGGTTGAAGAAATTAAGACCTATGAGTCTACATCTAGAGCAGGAATATCTGTTATACAAATCGAATTGTTAGACCAAGTAGGAGCCAGTGAAGCCGATCTGGTTTGGTCGCGAATTCGTGACCAAATAGATGATGCCAGAGCACAATTGCCACCAGAAGCAAGCGTTCCTGAATTAGAAAAAGCTGAAACTAAAGCTTATGCTCAGATAGTTGCTCTGACTTGGGAACAAGACTCCGAGCCTAATTATGCCATTCTGACTCGCAGAGCCAAATCGTTGCAAGACGATCTAGAATCTTTACCAGGGACGGAAAAAGTAGAAAGATACGGGGAACCAAACGAAGAAATTACAGTAGAAATCGCTCCAGCTCTATTAGTTGGGCTCAATCTTACTGTTGGGGAGGTTTCCCGTCAAATACAACAAAGCGATGCTAAAATTTCTGCGGGAGAATTTCGCAGCTCTAATAATAACATTCCTTTAGAAGTAGAATCAGAATTAAATTCCCTCGAGCGCATTAGAAATATTCCCATTAGCTTTGGCAATAACGGACAATTTACCAAATTAGGGGATCTGGCTGCAGTTAGGAAAGGAATCAAACAGCCACCAGATGAATTAGCAATAGTTAACGGTCATAGTGCGCTCGTTTTAGGTGTTTTTGTCGAATCTGATTATCGACTCGATTTATGGGCAGATAATGCCAATAGAAAATTAAAACAGTTTCAAAAAGAACTGCCAAAAGCTCTAAATTTAGAAACTATTTTCGCTCAAAGTAAATACGTTACCGAGCGACTAAACCAACTAGTTATCAATCTTTTATTAGGAGCATTTCTAGTTTGGGGCGCGACCTTATTTATGATGGGTTGGCGCTCGGCAATAATCGTCGGAGCAGCTTTACCTTTATCATTATTAATGGTTTTGGGATGGATGAAAACCTTCGGCATTCCTTTGCATCAAATGTCGATAACGGGTTTAATTGTTGCTTTAGGATTGTTAATTGACAACGCTATTATCTTGGTCGATGAAGTAAATAACCATCTCAAAGCAGGTATGAAGCCAGAAGCAGCGCTGGCCAAAAGTGTTAAATATTTATCTATTCCTTTGCTAGCATCTACATTAACTACGGCCCTCGCTTTTATGCCGCTCGCCCTTCTACCTGGGGGTGCGGGAGAGTTTGTTGGTACGATCGCATTTGGGGTTATTTCAGCTGTTTGTTCGTCCCTATTTTTGTCTTTAACAGTCATTCCAGCTTTGACTGCTATATTCAAAAGCCAGAAGCAGCAACAGCAAGTAAACTCTTGGTGGCAACATGGATTTTCTCACCCAGTACTGAGAGCCGTTTATAATTCAACTTTGCGCTGGTTGTTTGCCAAACCAGTAGTAGGAATATTATTGGCTCTGATTTTGCCCCTAACAGGCTTCGTACAAGCTGCTACCTTGCAAAATCAATTTTTTCCCGCCAGCGATCGAGATCAGCTTCAAATCGAGCTAGAATTACCTTCCTCGGCTTCTCTAGAACAAACAAGAGCCCTCGCCATCCAAGCCCGTAATTTAATTATGGAGCAAAAAGAAGTTGTTAACGTTCACTGGTTTCTCGGTAGGAATGGACCGCGATTTTACTACAATTTGACTGAGGGAAGACAAGAAGAATCCAATTACGCTCAAGCAATGGTGCAATTAAATTCTATTGCCGGAGATAGTTTGATTGGCACTCTTCAAACTCAAATGGATGAAGCAATTCCTGTTGCAAGAGTATTAGTGCGAAAATTGGAACAAGGTCCACCTTTTAATGCTCCTGTAGAGATGCGCATTTACGGAGCGGATCTCGAGCGCCTGAGAAATTTGGGAGAGCAAGCTAGAAGTGTTTTAGCGCAAATTCCTGATGTCATCCATAGCCGCGATAGTTCCAGTGAGGTAAAACCTCAATTAAAGTTGCGTTTAGATGAGGAAAAAGCTAATCTAGCCGGATTAAATAATGCTAGTATTTCCGAGCAGTTACAAGCTTATTTAGAAGGAACGACGGGAGGTTCCATACTCGAATCTACTGAAGAATTACCCGTCAGAGTGAGGATAGCAAATCGCCATCGGGGAGATTATAGTCAAATTAACTCTCTAGACTTAATTGCCACTTCGACTGCTCAAAATAGTATCCATAATCGCTCGCTAAAAAACATTCCTTTATCTGCTTTGGGAGAAATAAATCTGGTACCAGAAAATTCCGTTATTACGCGACGCAACGGCAAACGTTACAATTTAGTTCAAGCTTTTATCAGCCCTGGAGTTCTACCATCAGAGGTCTTAGCTCAATTGAAAACTGGCTTAAAAGAGGCTAATTTCGAGCTACCTTCTGGCTATTTTCTAGAATTTGGCGGCGAAGCCGAGCTCAATAATACGGCTGTTGGAGCTTTAGCTGCCAATTTCAGCGTCTTGGTCGTATTAATGGTAGCAGTGCTAGTTATGGCTTTGGGTTCTTTTAAACTAGCTAGTATCGTCGCCGTAGTCGGTATTTGCTCGATAGGTTTGGGATTGTTGTCTTTGTGGTTATTTGGTTATCCTTTAAGCTTTATGGCCATTGTGGGTACAAGCGGTTTAGTAGGAGTGGCGATTAACGATTCTGTGGTGGTTTTAGCCGCTTTATTAGAAAATCCCGCAGTTAAAAAAGGTAATCGCACCGCAGTCAGACAAGTAGTACTACACTCTACTCGTCACGTGATTACTACTACTTTAACTACGGCCGTCGGCTTTGTTCCTTTATTATTGCAGGGTGGTGGTTTTTGGCCTCCCATGGCTGTCGCGATCGCTGGCGGTATTTGTGGCGCTACTCTTCTGGCATTATATTTCGTTCCCTGTGCTTATTTATTAACCCTGCAGCCCTACCCCAAGTCCATTTTAAAATGAGCGAACGGTAAGTTTGAGAGAAAACCATAATGCGATCGCAAATAACCATACACCCAAAATAAAAGAAATACCAGGAAAATGAATGGGAGTATGGGCAGAAATAAAATAAGCAAACAAATTAGTAGAGATAAAAGGCCCAATAATCGAAGTTAACGCCCCTTGAGAAGCTAAAGCGCCACTTAAAACTCCTTGCTGTTTAGCACTAAGTTGATTAGAAAGTAACCCTTGCGCAGTCGGTTTAACCACAAAGTTGAAACTATTAATAATAATAATGGCATAAACCGTCCAGTTGGGTTGTGCTTGGGCATAGAGGAGATAACCCACTAAACTTAAACTTAGCCCTAGTTGAATCGTTTTTAATTCCCCAAATCGATCAATAATTGCTTGTAAGGCGAGCGCCATAATTACCGCAGTCATAACTCCCAATAAAGCCAAGGATAAGCCTAGTTGAACCGTTGTCCAATTGAACTTGTAAGCAGTATAGAGAACCCAAGTACTAATGAAACATTGAACCCCTAAGTCATTGCAAAAGATGATAACTGCTAGGCTGAAAATTTGGGCATTTTTGCCAAGTAACTGAAAAGAAGCGAGGGGATTAGCTTTAGCCCAAGAAAATGAGCGACGATTGGCTACTTGATGAGACTCCCTGACGAAAATAATGCCATAACTGAGATTTAGTAAAGTTAATAACGCCGCCACCAAAAAAGGAAGACGCAAGCCTCCCATTGCTAAAAATCCACCCAGAGCCGGACCAATAATCCATCCTAAACCAAAAGTTGCCCCCACTAAACCGAAATTTTGGGAGCGAGTTTCTGGAGAACTAATATCGGCAACATAGGCAAATACCACGGCCACGCTAGCACCTGTGATTCCATCTACTACTGAGGCTAGAAAAATCCAAGGTAAATTAGGGGCTAAAACATAGAGAAAATAGCTAATAGTTGAGCCAAGAAGAGAGAAAATAAGTAAAGGTTTACGGCCAAATTGATCTGATAATGCACCTTGAAGGGGAGAACATATAAAGATCGTAATTGCATACATAGTCATAGCGATGCCAAAATAACTAGCACTACTAGGAACATGATCGACAAACTGATTGATTAATTTGGGTAAAATTGGATTACTTAAAGCCACGCCCATTACTTCTAAAAATAAAGTAATTAACACAAAGATTAAGGCAGAATTGGGCTGTTTTTTCATTGATATTCTTGAAATTTTTAATTATTCAATGGCCAGACTTGTTGTTCATCTAAATTGATTCTATTTAAAGGGGGTTGCAGAGCCTTAGCAATAGCCTCAAAAACTCGCTCATCTTCTGTAACGGAAGAATGGTGTACACATGGGATCATTACACTATTACCAGCCAATAATTTAGAACTCTCTGCGGGTAAAATCACAAAATCTAAAGGATTCCAAATCGCAGTGCAATTAATTTGATTTAAAGTATATTCATCAGAGTTTAAATCTTGCAAAAAATCGCTCTCTGGACGCATTTGCTTACAAGCATCATACCAAGTTACATGAGCAGTTAAAGTGCCTTGATGAGGAGAAGCGACTGTTACTAGATTTTCTGCCCGTTTCAGCCCCCCTAATCTTTGCAAATAATAACGGCAGACTAAGCCTCCCATACTAAAGCCTACTAAGTCTAATGATTGTTGAGGACTAAAATTACTGTTAATAAATTGACTTAGTTGTTCGGCATAATCTTCAATGGGAATGCTTCCGTCATTAGGAGTTAAATCGATTGAATAAACTGATTTACCTAAATTTTTTAAGTAATCACTTACTTTTGTGAGGGCATAACTATCAGAATAAAAACCATGAATTAAAATAACAGGATGACCCAGGGAACTTCTTTCAGGGAATAATTGCCGATAATTTTTTGATGATTTTGTTTGTGATTCTCTCCGATTAAAATTGATTAAATCCCTAATTCGTACTTGTGCTAAATGAATCAGAAAATTACTATTCTTTCCCAGCCACTTTCCCTGAGCAAGTAAATCATTTTTTTGGCGCTTATCTTCAGCCGTTATATCAGTAAAAACTTCTTCAGATAAAAAGTTTAATTGCTCTTTTGAGATATATTCTAAAACTTCAGGTAGGAATAACTCAATAAATTCCCCCAAAAAACTATCGAGTAATTCTTTTAATAATCGGCGAGAATCTGTCATTGATTAAGAAACGTTAAGTCAAGAGGATCTTAATATTTATATTTAATTCCAAGGTTTTATAAATTGAATTTTATAAACTTCATAATCAATCAGCTTACAACTTTCGGACTGAGGCTGAGACGCAAAATCGAATTCTGACATAATTTTTCTCCGTTGAATTGGTTAGTGCTACCGAACTCTTGAAGATTTCAAGAAAGAGCCGAATGCCACGCTCTCTGGAAAATGGAAAGCTTTCCTATAAAATCTCTAATTTTGACCTACTGCTTATTACTCCGAGATAATCTTTTTACTTTACGCAAAGGTTCGGTTTTTTGTAATATTTGTTTGCAAACGTACCAACACCAGCTCTTCAACTCCCGATCTAGTAACGTGTCACTTCCACCATAACTTTGCCAAATTTTTAAAATTAAGGATGCGGCGTTTGTTGTCTGCGATCGCCCTATTACTGAAGCTCCTCACAACAGTGCGCTCTGCGGTAGCAGAGCAGCGTAGGGGCGCGCCCTTTTGTAAATGGAGAGGGAGAGGGATGAGACGAGAACGTGGCTGATAGCCAGATGTCGAGTGATAGTTTCCTTCTCTTCTGTAAATCTACGCATATTGTCTTAAATATCTTCAGTAATTTGGCTGATGAGTTAAAGTTCATTTTTTCCGAAAATAATCATGTCTTTATAAAATTTTTCTAAAATTTATAACCCACTTTCCGCGAGTCTCAATTGCAACACGCTCGAAGTATGGAGATGCGCTTGCGTATCTCCATACTTCCCCCTCTATTTGACTAAACGGTTTAGTTCTAAAGGAGATAGCCCTCGATTCTTGATTTCACAAATCAAACCAAGATAAAATGACTCTAATAAAAAACACTTTCAAACCTTTTTTAAATGAGTCAATTAAATAATGATATAAAAATCGAAAATTTAAATCATTTAGGAATAATAGCAGGAATAATAGATGAAATAGGAATAGTAGAAATAATAAACGAGCAGCTAGGAATTAAACCGCAAGAAAAATTAAGTACTGGGATAATTGTTAAAGGGATAATTATAAATGCCACACAAAAAGTTCATTTTTTATAAAGTACCCCTTTTAAAATAACTTTTCTGCTTCGTTTATAACTTAACTACTACGAAGGGGTACTTTATAAAAAATAATTTCCTCGGTCGCCATGGGGTTTATTTCCAGCCCCTTGTACTTATTTCCTCATTTTTTTAATGACAAAGCCACAGAACACTTGTTTGGAGATGGAATTTTACCAGAGGATTTCAATGATGATAAAATAGGCAGAGTTTTAGATAAACTGTATGAATTTGGCTTAGACAAAATCTTTTTAGCAATTAGTTTAAAAGCCTGCCAAATTTATGGAATCGATCGAAGTTATTCTCATTTAGACTCATCATCGATATCTGTAGAAGGAGATTATCTCATCTGTGATAAAGAAAATTCTGAAGATAATGAACCAACACCTATCAAAATAGTTCATGGACATTCTAAAGATAGAAGACCAGATTTAAAACAGTTTTTAGTTAATTTAATATCAAGTGGAGATAATGGTGTTCCTTTATTTTTCCAATGTGGAAATGGAAATGACAGTGATAAGGCTAAATTTACCGAACTTATATCTAATTTTAAAAAACAAGTAGATTTTGATAGTATTTTTGTAGCTGATAGCGCACTTTATAGTGCTGAAAACTTACTGGCAATTAAACATTTAAAATGGATAACTAGAGTCCCATTATCAATTAAAGCTGCTCAAATTTATGTAAAAGAAATCCCTGAATCTGAATTTGCTGATACCGATTTAGAAGGTTATAAAGCTGTAGAAAGAGAAAGTAATTATGGCGGAATTAAGCAAAGATGGATAATTATAGAAAGTCAAGCCAGAAAAGAATCAGATTTAGAAAAGTTATCTAAAAATCTAACTAAAAATGAAGAAAAAGCTAGGTCTTTAGTCAAAACTCTGTCACAGAAAAAATACGAAAATAGAACGGAAATCAAAGCCGTATTCAAATGCGAAGAGAAAAAACTTAAATATCATCGTTTAATTTTAGATGATTTTTCTAAGACCCTTGATAAGAAAACAAAAGAGCCTATTTATAAGGCAACAATTTCTTTTGAATTAAAGCGAGAAAAAGTTGAAGATGAAAGAAAAAAAGCTGGTCGTTTTATCTTAGCTACTAATGTTTTAAAGAATTTAACTCCTTCTGAAATTCTTACCAGATACAAAGGACAACAATCTTGTGAAAGTGGATTTAAATTCCTTAAAGATCCTCTATTTTTTGCCGATTCTGTTTTTCTAAAAAATCCATCAAGAATAGAAGCTATGGCCATGCTGATGGGATTATCTTTATTAGTTTATACCTTGGGTCAAAGACAACTTAGAGCTAACTTACAACAGAACAATACAAAAGTAAAAAATAATACAGGAAAACTAACAGACAAACCTACTTTACGCTGGATATTCCAGTGTTTTCAAGGTATTCATGTAGTCATCATAAACGGAGTCAAACAAATTTCTAACTTAACTGATTCGAGATTAACAACTATTAATAATTTCTCTAAATCTTGCCAAAGATACTATATTTTATCCGGTTAATTAGTTGAAAGCAGATCTTCATAAACAAAACTTGTTAACACCAAAATTGAAGAATTTTTTATTTCTTACGCTGGAGGCCAACCCATTTTTAAAACTAAACGGTTTAGTCGTAAAGGGGGTGGGTATACGCTGCGCGCATACCCACTATTATTTTTGTTTTCTGGCATATACTTCGATAACGCTACATTAATGACTCGCGGAAAGTGGGTTAGAAGAGTGCAGGAGGTAAAGCTGGTAAACCTTTTGGCTCTAAATCTAAACACGGTTTCTTCGGTAAATAAGTATAGGCAATCAGTCCAGCAAAAAGATTAACTAAAAAATTCCAAACGCTCCGATGTCTTGAATGCTCAATTTGAGAAATATTTTTAAGTTGATCGTTAACGGTTTCAATTAAAGAACGTTTACGTAGTAGAATTTTATCGATGAGTTTAACTAATTTTTGTTTCATATTCTTTTTATAGCGAGTAATTAATTGAAGGCCTCGATCGTAAAGTTCTTCAAATAATTTCTGATTAATATATCCTCGGGAGCGCAAGCGCTGCTGCAAGCAGTACGCCGAATAATTTTCCAATTAGATCTTTAGTCAGATCCGGAACAGGCAATAATCGTCAGTATTAGCAGAAGTTAACTTAAAAGCTAACAATTCTCCTCGATCGTTTATAATTAAATGTAGTTTAAATCCATAATGCCAGCCAACAGACTCACGGTTCGCTCATTTTTTCCGGAGTTAGAAAAATTGCCTTCAGCCTTCAGCATAGTGTGCAGTCAAAAGTAGTTGGCACCCGACGGGTGCCAATTAAATAGCTAACTAAACGGTTTAGTC
>JASJDA010000038.1 GCA_030065755.1 Prochloraceae cyanobacterium
CTAGTTGTTCGTTTTTGCTAGCTAGATCTAAAAATTGATTTACGGCTTCAGCACTCATTTTTATATCTTTTATTGCAATACAATTTAAACTTATCAAGCCATATTTGATAAGTCAATCCAGAAAAATCCAGAAAAGTTCAGGTATTTGTTTTGGCCCCGGAGTTGCTGAATAGGAAGTGGATTTGTTAGAAACTAAGAGAAAAGAGAACTAAGTTAATTAAAGTGAAATGTCTTCGATGCCATTCTTCTAACAGTCGAAAAGATGGTCATCAAAATGGAATAACATTGACTTGAGTGTAAAGATTGTGGTCCTATTTTCCCTGACTCTTATTCCAGCAAAGATTATTATCCTCAAGTTAAAGAAATTTGTTTGAATATGTATTTAGGGCTGGCTGAATAAAACTGGAATCCTCTCTAGATAAAGGTTTCAAGCATTTTTTCGTAAAATAAGTGCAAGGTTTTAGAGGGTCTTGTTCGGTAAACGCCTAGCTTGTTTTTAAGAGCAATTCCTAAACCTACTATTTTCAAGCTGTGTGGCTGCTAGATTCGCGATCGCTACTTTTTCAGCAAGCCCTATTTAAAGGTGCCAGAAAAAATACCTGAACTTTTCTGGATTTTTCTGGATTGACTGATCAAATATGGCTTGATAAGTTTAAATTGTATTGCAATAAAAGATATAAAAATGAGTGCTGAAGCCGTAAATCAATTTTTAGATCTAGCTAGCAAAAACGAACAACTAGCACAAGAAATAGCTAAGGCTATGGAAGCAGAAAATGACAGACAAGCTGTCACAGATTTAGCAGTCTCAAAAGGCTATCAATTCACTTCTGATGAACTGTGGGCAGAAATTCAGAAGCGCCAAGCCGATTTTCAAAAGCGTCAGGACGCTGGCCAACTCACCGAGGAGGAACTCGAAGCTGTTGCCGGTGGCGCTACTCCTCTTATAACAGCGATCCCAATAGTAAGTGCTGCTGTTAGTGGGGTATCAAGCTATATCTCTGTTGACCAGGCAGTTAACAAAAAATGGTAATTAGTCTTTGAAGATTGAGCCAATTTGCCAAATTAGACCTCTTGTAAACCCCGTCTAAGTTGAGACCCGTAGTTTTTCTACTTCGGGTTTTTTAACCTGGGCGCGGGAAGTCCCCTAGTAAGGAACGCAACTAGGGTAACAATGATTCTATTTTTATAAAGTACCCCTTCTACTTTAAGTTATCGGTATCAAGTACAAAGTTACTGAAGCGATTACTGAAGATTTAAACTAGTAGTCCACCAAATTAATTTTGATAGGTTGAGATTAGGTTTGGGAGTTTAGGGGGATAGAGGTTAGAGAAAATGTTTGGGTGTCAAAACTTAATTGGTCTAGTACTAGTTCTTATTCCTGCTTTTTCCACTGCTTATGAAAACTCACATATTCTCTTTGACTAGCTAAATCTTCTTTTTGTGAATGTGCAGAAACGCGAACGTATAAGTAATGATTATCTTGAAGAAGAGTCTGGTAATGATTATCTTAATGGAGGTGATGGGCATGACAGACTTCATGGAGGTGACCAACATGACAGACTTTATGGAGAACTTGGGAATGACAAATTTTATGGAGATAACGGTAATGACCGAATCTCTGGAGGTGACGGTTACGATATTCTTAATGGAGGTGACGGTCATGATACTCTTTATGGAGATTCTGGCAATGACACTTTAATTGGCGGTTCGGGAAACGATAGCTTGAATGGAGGAGGGAATTACGGTGGTTACGATGAGCTAACTAGCGGCAACGTTAACAATATCGATCGCTTTATCCTTGGGGATAGTCGAGGTTCTTATTACAAAGGTAACGGTTATGCGACAATAACTGACTTTGATAATGACAATAAGGGGTTTGCAGATAAAATCGTGCTTTACGGAAGTCCAAGTAATTATCGAACAGTTAGGACAAGTGTTGGAACAGATATTTACTTGGCAGGTACCAACGATCTGATTGCTAGTGTGGATACAATTTATAACGGCGCAATAAATTTGAACCTTTCTATTTCACTTCAATATCTTTGACGAACAAACAGATAAGTCAACTCCTGACCTCTGACCCCATTTTCCTAGATTGCGATCGCCTCTAGGAAAATCCCGAATTTTTGGGAAATTTTAATGTTTTTTTTGCTTTAAAAAATATTAAATCTATTCCTTTAAATCTTAACTTTTCGCTAACTAAATCAATATCAGTCTAAACATATGCAATAATAATTATCAGATAATTTCTGAGATAAAAAGATAGGAAAAAAGCGATCGACAAGATTCTAATTAGTTAATTGTTTATTAAGATTTAAAGTGTTCTATTTGAACATTTTAGGTACAAATAATTTGCCAGATTAAATAGGTCGATCGAAAAGATTGGTAGAGCTAAACCGAGCTATTCTGGCTAAAAAACCAAAAATTAAGCTAGGAAAATCCAGATTTTTGCAGTGTGAAGTTTTTGTCAAAAAATAAAACATCATTAAAACTAACAACGACTAGGCGTCTTAGTAAGCAAGATTAAAGTAGATAGCTCCTCTAGCCAAATAATGATAAGGCTAGATATCAACAAAGAGGAGAATTATGGAACACGAAAAAGAAACAATTCCAGGTTCAGTTTGGGCCCTAACCATTGGAGTGGTAATAACAATTATTAGTATCTGGGTCGGTCAGAATAACGGTCTGATGCCAGAACAAGCTTCCGAACAAGCTCCCTTGGTAGATAATTTTTTCAACCTGATGGTAATTATCGGCACCGCACTATTTTTGCTGGTTGAAGGAGCCATTATTTTTGCTGCTATTAAGTATCGCAAGCCAAAAGGAGATAATACCGATGCTGCGCCAATAAAAGGCAACTTACCTTTAGAAGTCTTTTGGACAGCAATCCCCGCTATCATCGTCATCATACTAGGCATTTACAGTGTTGACGTTTACAAAGAAATGGGTGGTTTAGAAATAGGTCACGAAGCAATGATGGCTCATCACCACTCAGAGACTAAAATAGCTATGGTGCCAGGGAGTGAAATGACAGCTCCCCTAATAGATAAAACTCAAGGTACCGAAATAGCTAGTAGCAAAATAGGCGTAGGTGCTTCTCCATTGCGAGAAGGTAAATTAGCAGACTTAGTAGTAAACGTCACTGGCTTGCAGTTTGCTTGGCTTTTTAACTATCAAGACCTGGGAATTATGTCAGGTCAACTACACGTTCCTGTAGGTAAAGACGTACTGCTTAACATCACCGCTAAAGACGTTATTCACGCTTTTTGGGTACCTCAGTTCCGTCTCAAACAAGATGCCATTCCAGGTGAAGAGACTCAACTGCGCTTTGTAGCTACTAAACCAGGTAATTACCCTATAGTGTGTGCTGAACTTTGCGGCAGCTACCACGGTGGTATGAGAAGCGAAATTATCGTTCATACCCCAGAAGAATACGACGCTTGGCTCGAAGAAAACCAAGTTGCTAGCAAACAACAAGACTTAAAAGAAGCCGTTGCTGTTAAGTCTAGCGATCGCTCTAACTCAGAATTTCTGGCTCCCTATGCCGAGGAAATCGGAATTGACCACAATAGTTTAGCTCAACTTCAACAATAAGCTAAATAATCAATAATTCACCTTTATGACAAAAACACCAACTCCCGTAACTACGTCAAAAACTCAAGAAACGGCCGGACACAGCCATCATCCAGAAGCTTGGAAGTGGTATCATTACTTCTGGTACAATACCGACCACAAGGTAATTGGCATTCAATACTTAGTCACTGCCTTTGTTTTTTACTTAATTAGCGGTCTCATGGCAATGGCCATGCGTACCGAACTGTATACGGCAGACCCAGATTTTATCGATCCGAGTCTTTACAATGCCTTCTTGACCAATCACGGAACGATGATGATCTTTTTCTGGATCGTTCCTGCAGCGATCGGTGGGTTTGGTAACTATTTAGTACCCCTGATGATCGGAGCCAAGGATATGGCTTTTCCGAACCTCAACGCGATCGCTTTTTGGCTCAACCCAGTTGCTGGGGTATTTCTGATTGCCAGTTTATTCTTTGGCGGAGCCCAAAGTGGCTGGACTGCATATCCTCCTCTGAGTCTTGTTACTGCTACTACCGCGCAGTCTCTTTGGATTCTCAGTATCGTTTTTGTAGGAACTTCTTCGATTCTGGGAGCGCTAAACTTTGTCATTACTACTTGGAAGCTTAAAGTACCTACAATGAAGTGGGATCAGCTTCCTTTGTTCTGTTGGGCAATGTTAGCTACTGCACTGCTAGCTTTAGTTTCTACCCCAGTGTTAGCAGCAGGCTTGATTTTGCTACTGTTCGATATCAACTTCGGCACTAGCTTTTTCCGTCCCGATGGAGGGGGTAACGTAGTAGTCTATCAACACTTATTTTGGTTCTACTCTCACCCTGCAGTGTATCTAATGATCCTGCCTATTTTCGGCATTTTGTCGGAAGTAGTTCCAGTTCACTCTCGCAAGCCCATCTTTGGTTATAAAGCGATCGCATATTCGAGTTTGGCGATTTGTGTCGTTGGTTTGTTCGTGTGGGTACACCACATGTTTACTAGCGGTACTCCAGGCTGGATGCGGATGTTCTTTACCATTTCCACTCTCATGGTTGCGGTTCCCACAGGGGTGAAAATATTTAGCTGGGTAGGAACTATGTGGGGCGGTAAAATCCGCTACACTTCGGCGATGCTGTTCGCGATCGGCTTATTGCTGATGTTCGTTCTAGGTGGAATTGGCGGCGTAACTTTAGGTAATGCACCTTTTGACGTTCACGTACACGACACTTACTATGTAGTCGGTCACTTCCATTACGTTCTCTTTGGCGGTTCCGTATTCGGTCTTTACGCGGGAATTTACCACTGGTTCCCCAAGATGACTGGAAGAATGCTCAACGAAACTTGGGGGCGAGTTCACTTTGTTCTCACCTTCATTGGTGCTAATTTAACCTTCTTCCCCATGCACAACTTAGGTTTGCAAGGAATGCCCAGACGAGTGGCAATGTACGACCCTCAATTTACTTTCATCAATCAGATTTGCACCTACGGGGCGTGGATTTTGGGCATATCTGTAATTCCGTTTTTCATCAATATTGTTTGGAGTTGGATCTGGGGTGAAGAAGCAGGTCGTAACCCTTGGAATGCTTTAACTCTAGAGTGGCAAACCACTTCTCCTCCTGCCATTGAAAACTTTGAAGGAGAAGCCATTGTTTGGACAGGACCCTACGACTACGGTATTGATAGTCTAGGCGTAGAAAAAGACAAAACTGTCGAAGAACTGCTAACTGAAGTTAGCGGAGAAACAAGCTAAAGAATTGCGCAGAGTGCTGCTGCAATCTCATTAAAGGAGCGCTCGCCGATTGGACTGTCTCAGTGCGATCGCGCGATCGCACCTTTATAAATCACAATCTAATTCAATAACAAAAAAAATTATGCAAGGTACAACAGTTAACGGCTCTCGCGAAGCGATCGTAAAAGATTCTGCCACTACAACACAAATAGCTGTAGAGGTTCATTCTCAACAACATCACGAAGAACATCCCGATTTCCGAGTAATAGGTTTGCTAACATTCTTGATTTCTGAATCTTTAATGTTTGGCGGGTTGTTTGCTGCTTATTTGCTCTACCGAGGTGGTGCTACAAATTGGCCCCCAGAAGGAACGGAAGTTGAATTATTACTACCTACAATCAATACCATTATTCTGGTTTCTAGTAGTTTCGTCATCCATCTGGGTGATGTGGCGGTTAAAAAGAACCAGATCGGTAAATTGCGCCTGTGGTATGTGGTAACAGCACTAATGGGAATCGTTTTCCTTGGAGGTCAGGTTTACGAATACATGACTCTCGGCTATGGTTTGACCAGCAATATATTTGCCAACTGTTTTTACGTGATGACTGGCTTTCACGGTCTTCACGTTACTGTTGGTGTTCTACTAATCTTAGGTGTATTGTGGAGATCTCGCCGCGACGGTCATTACAGTCATGAAAAACACGTCGGCGTAGAAATGGCAGAAATTTACTGGCACTTCGTAGACATCATCTGGATTGTTCTGTTTGCTCTGTTATATATTCTCACTCAGTTTTAACTGAAATGGCGAAAATACAAATGCTATAAATTGTTATAGTTGTCAAACTAAAGCCACCAAATCTTTCGATTTGGTGTATTTTTTTCTTTTTTATCTGTATATCAGGTTATTTTTTACGTGTGTTAGTATAAGTAGATAAATATAAGAGGAAAAGTAATCGCTGAAAGGAGAATACTAGTGAGAGATTATTATATATCTCAGAAGACAGAAGCCAAGTCAGATAATCTATCTTGGTTCGACGCTCCTGAAGACATTAAAAATTTACTTACCTTAGCTGCTTCTAACTGGGAAGATACCTCTAAATCGCAATATTATATTAACGAAGCTTTAACTAGATCGCAAGAACATACAGATGTTCTGATTTCAGCTTATCGCTATTTTTTTTACAAGCATAAATTACCTCCAGCGTTGAAGGTAGCGCAACTCGTACTAGATAAAATTAAGCGCTCAGAAAAATTACCAGAAGAGTGGGAAAAACTCAAGCCAATTTTAATAGAAAATAAAGACGATTCTCAGATTCGGATTTATTTGAGTGCTTATGCAGCTTCTGGTTTAATTTTAGCCAAACTAGGAGAAATTGAAAAAGCTAAAGTAATTATTTCTAGAGTTAAAGAAATTGACGATCTTAAGGAATTTAGTGCCGAAGTTCTGCTTAATGTTCTCGAAGGATCGGACGCAGAAGACGATTAACTAGAAATCTTTTAGTAAAGTTCAATTTAATTGAAAAAAGAATTAAACCGATCGTCAAGAACTAATTGAGAAATAACAGGGTGATAAATTAGAGTCCAGAACGATCGATAATTAGAGTTTAAAGTTTAAATTAGATCGGCCGCTATCTCAAAAAAAAGCCGATCGTAAGGGCAATTGGATGGGACAAAGTTAAGTTTTCAACTGCAATTTATCAAAATTAATGAGACAAATTGTTAATTGGAAGCAAGGTTTTGTAACCGAAATTAGAAGTAAATAGTTATGGGTTATACGATTACAGATAGTTGTTTTGGCTGCGGGATTTGTGAATCAGAATGTCCGACGAAGGCCATTAAATGTGGCGATGAAAAGTATCAAATAGAAGCAAATCTCTGTAATAGTTGTCAAGGATATCATCAGGCTCCCAACTGTATAGTTAGTTGTCCAATCAGTAGTCCAATTCCCTTACATTCAAAAAAAGGCAGGTATAAAGCTGATACCAGCATAGCTACCAGTCCCGATCTTTTTGCCAATGGAAAAAATAACCCCGTTGCTTCCTCAATACTAATTTGGGAAGGTTGCAACCTGCTAAGTTGCGCGACAACATTACCCTGGAAAACTGACAGCGAAGGCAGATTATATTATCAGCGAGAAGTAAAACAGGGAAAAGGAACAATTAAGTTTCGACTTACCGAAAGCATTAGATGGGAACCAGGGAATGTATTAGAAGGAAAAGCAGCTCTCGATGCCACAGAGAGCATAGATATTAGAGCCTCTGGTTTGCACCTGATCTATGCAGCTTATGCCACAACATTAGAGCGACCTTGGGAACAAGAATTTACAGTTAGCGATCGGCAAATTGAGAAATATCTAGGTTTAGACAAACGCAAAGATTTAAGTAAAGCAGCCAAACTGACTCTAATCAAAGATCTTGCCCAACAACCTTGCAAAATGGTCGCGTCGATCGACTGGCCCCAACAAGGTAAAGTTCAAGGGTTTTCCATAGCAGAAAGTCCCCTGTGGCACCTACAAAAAATTACACACCACTTCCAAGAAGATTCCCTAGGCTACAAACATCTTGTCGGTCTTACCTTTAGAGTCAAAGCTGGAGCCTGGGCGCAATATTTCTTAAACAAGCAAGGCTATAAAGAGCGCAACGCATACTATCAGTATGGAAGTCTACCCAAATTTCTACTACAAGCAATAATGACTATTTGGCAGCAACATCAAGGAGCAGCGCGAATGATGCTTTGGTTGCTGTTTAAAACCAAAATAGGCAAACAACAGCCCATCACCGTACTAAAATTAATGCACGTCGCCTATGGCACCAATAAAGTCAACCAAGCTTCTTTGCAAAGTGACGTAAGAAAGCGCCTGTTGCGAACCTTTGAAAGCGATCTAGAAGTCCTCAACCATTATGGAATTAAGCCCGTTTTCGATCCAGTAACTTATAAAAAAGAAATTCAACCTATGTGGGCCAAATTAGCTGCTCTTCCCGACGACGCAGACGCAGCTTTAGAATTCTGGATTAAGGATGCAACTAGCGATCGCTCCTTGACAGATTCGAGTCCTCCAGGAAAGTGGAATATGTTGATGAAAGCTCGCATTGCTTGGTTTGAGCTTCCAGCAGATTGGGAAGAACAACTAGCCAAACTAACCACCAAAAAGCAGCGAGTCACCAGACAAGCAAAGCGCTCGAAAACAATTAAGGGACTGAGCGCCGAACAAATTTTGGCTGCTAGAAACCGTCTCGGTATTAGTCAAAGAAGCTTAGCCCAGAAGCTGGGGAAAAGTCAAAGTTGGATTAGAGATCTAGAAAACGGTCGTTTATCTCCTAAACCCGAAGATCGAGAGTTGCTACGCAAATTGCTCAAAGTTTAAGAAGGAATGGGTTTGGGGAGGTCTAAATCCTCCTCTAAACCATTCACTATTCTCCATTGCCAAGGGGCTGTCTCTGGAAGTTTCCTCCAGAGCTTGTACGCCCTGGTGTTTCCCTTAAGTAGAGCTTGCTGAAACAAGTGATAAAAAATCAACAAGAACTAATTGTTTTTTCAACCCAACAAAAAGGATAAGCTTTTGTTATTTTTAATAGGCAAAATATAATTTTTGATAATTAGCGATCCCTACGGGATCCGCTTAGCGGCGCGGGAAAAACCCTAGTCTTTTCAAATAAGCATAAAAAAGACAGAAAATCTGTCTTAAAAGCTGAGAAAGATTCATTAATATTTATAATTCCATAAACATCACATCGGCTGCCAAAGTTTATCAAAAGTTTCGCCACTGCGAGCGCCTATTTGTATGGCTAAAATTCCTGGATCATAGCGCTCAACAGCAGTCCAGACCAAGATTTTATCAATTTTGCGCCCAACATAAGTCTGATTTTCCTTTCTCTTCTTTTCTAACAAATCCACGTTTTATTGAGCAACGCCTGAATTCTGACTCCTTTACTGAGTAATTACGGATAGATAAATATTAATTTCAGGTAAATTGTGGTGAAATTACGGTCGATCGAATTATCTATTAATTCTAAGATTTTATTTAGAAAGTAGTTAATTGCGATCGGTAATACATCATGATGATTTTTCTGACAAGAGAAGAAGTAGGTAATATCCCTGCTTCTTCATCACAAATTGTCTTTCAAAATAAACTATTTACTAGAGGGCCAGATTTTGCTAAAAATCTTCAAGAATCTGCCCAAAAATATTGTCAAAAAAATTCCCAAAATATTACCTGTTTGCTGGTAGATAATCATTGTTATTTTTCTGTTTGGATCGAGCAAGACAAAGAAATTACCTGTCCGACAACAATAGAACCAGATTTTTTATGTTATTGTGAAGAAAGTTTAGCAAAATTTATTGGACCAATTGCTAATTTAGTTTGCCAGAACGTTCTGGAGCGCAATCCTCAAATAAGTAAAGCGGAATTTATAAATACCTTAGCTCAACAAACAATTAATTTAGAACAAGAATTTGATTTTAAGCGTCAAGTCATAGCATATGAAGATCTAAAAAAAGGCGATATCTGTAACTAAAAAATATCGAGGTATAGTTTACTAATAGTGCCTTGAAACAGAAAGCGCGATCGATAAGAGCGATAAAATATGAAAGTTTCTCAAATCTTCTGGCTTGCTCTTGGGGTATTTACTTTTACTCTAATTGGTTGCCAAAAACAACAAGACAAACTACAGTATCTTCAACCTTTGACCCAAGATACTAGGTTTCGAGTTTACTTCAATCAAAATCGAGCTGAAAGTGCAAACTATATCGATACTTATCGCCAAATAACTCGACCTGGAGATAATTTAGAGAAACTGATTGTTGATGCGATATCTTCGGCGCGATCGAGCGTGGATGTTGCAGTTTTTCAATTAAACTTACCTAAAATTGCCTTAGCGCTTGCAGAACGACAGAAAGCAGGTGTTAAGGTTAGGGTAATTTTAGACAATACCAATAATAAATCTTTTAGCGATCTTTCCCAGGCTGAAATTCAGGAACTTTCTGAAAGAGAGCGCGATAGTTACAACGAATATATATCTTTGGTAGACCTCAACGGAGACGGTGAAGTTAACCGTCAAGAAATTGACGCTCGCGATGCTTTATTAATTTTACGCAATGCAGGAGTACCTATTATAGACGATACTGCCGATGGCTCTAAAGGTAGTGGCTTAATGCATCATAAATTTGTCATTATCGATCGAGATATACTCTTAACTGGATCGGCAAATTTTACTCTTAGCGGGATACACGGAGATTTTGCCAGACCAGAAACTAGAGGTAATGCTAATAATCTCCTCAAAATAGAAAATTCTGGCTTAGCAAGCATATTTACCGAAGAATTTAACTTGATGTGGGGAGATGGACCAAAAGGCAAACTAGATAGTAAATTTGGTAAAGACAAACCTTATAGAGAACCTCAGCAAGTTACGATCGAAGACACTCTCATTAGGGTCCAGTTTTCTCCTACATCTGGGACAAAGCCTTGGAGTCTCAGCACTAACGCTTTAATTGGGACGACTCTACAAGAGGCTAGCAATTCTATTAATTTCGCTTTATTTGTTTTTAGCTCTCAAAAACTGGCGGATATTTTAGAAGAAATGAGTCAAGATAATGTAAAAATTAGAGGCTTAATCGATCGTAATTTTGCTTTTCGCTATTACAGTGAAGCATTAGATATGCTAGGAGTAGCTCTTAGCAACCGATGTAAATTTGAGTCTGGTAATAATCCCTGGCAAAAACCAATTAAAACTGTTGGAATATCTCAGCTACCCCAAGGAGACAAATTACACCATAAATTTGCAGTAGTGGATGCAAAAACAGTAATCGCCGGCTCTCACAATTGGTCTGATTCGGCAAATCACGATAACGATGAAACCTTATTAACCATAGAAAGTTCTACAGTAGCAGCACATTTTGAAAGAGAATTTGAAAGGCTGTATGAAAGTGCCGATCTCGGAATTCCTCCCTACGTAAGAAAAAAGATAAAAGAGCAGAAAAAACAATGTTCCCAATAGAGACCGTACGGGTAAAGTCTTTACAAAGTGGGAGAAATTACCTCTCTAAAGGTTCGGTTATATCCATATAGAAATCCTTCTTTAAGTTCTAAACTGTAATTGTTGCCATTATTAACGAGTAATTTATGCATATGGAAGATATCAACGATCGAAACCAAGAATTTTTCGATTTAATTAAAGATAAAAATTTATTGTGGGAATACGTTGAGTCTATGGATGAAGAAACGGCGGCTCGTCTGTCTCAACCATCTTCAGAAGCTATCCAAATTATGCACAGGGATATTGCTGAAAAATTAGGTGGTTTGCCCCCTCAATATTTTGGCATAACCATAACTACTAATAGGGAAAGTCTCAGCAAACTTCTCGCTTCTGCCATGATGAGCGGCTATTTTCTTCGTCAAGCTGAAGAAAGAATGGCATTAGAGCAACAATTTTCAATCGCACAAAGCGATCGAGACGAGCTTCAATAGTATTTTTCCGCAATGGTTTTCTTTGCGGAAAAATAAACAGATAACTATAATTTCGATAATTATCACTATTAAAAGATTTGGCGACGATCGAAATATGATTTACATCACAGAAGCGAGCGCCTGATTTAATTGTAGAGCTGCGCTCGCTTCGATTTGAAAGAATATTGCTACAGTCAAGTTCGTTGTAGTTGGAGTCTAGATTACTTGAAAGTACGAGCTTAATTGGATTGAAAAACTGTCGCTTTAAATAGTTAGTAAGATTGTTAGTTTAAGTACTCACTTGCCATTGTAATAAAAATTGCTCTGCCCATTCGCGAGCTAATAGTTCAGCGCTTTTCTTAATATTGTTCTTCCGCAGGAGATATTTTTGCCGATGATGGGCTAAATCGTTCAAACTACCTGCGTGAACAAAACTTTTTGGCAAGCGATCGTTCTCGAATGAATAGTTTCCTAGATGATATTCGTGGATGTTATTGCGGTTGAGCCACAGTCCCCATCCTTTGTCTGCGATGTTAAATCTTGCCAAGAACTCTTCTGTTGTCATGGCCATTCTCCTTGAAATTCAACGTTTTTCAAAACATTTCATAACTTTAATCTTATTGTTTAGTAAGTAAATTGACACGATATTTTTATGACTCGTAATATTACTCAATAAAATTTTATCCATTTCCTATTGCTTATATAGACTAGAAGAAAATGATTTTAAAAATCTAATCTGTAGTTAAATAAAAAAAAGGTAACCAGAGTTAGCAATGAAATAGATAAAATAGCATTACTTTGTTTATTTATAATGTTTCTAATCGATCGAAAATAAGATCTAATTGCTGCATTGTAATTAATCCGTATTGCCACAAAATAATGGGTAGCTGAATCGGAGTTAAGGAATGACGACGTAGTACGAGGTTAATAGATTCAGAGGGAATTGCTAAATCTTCTTGTAAAAAAATAATCAACTGTTTTAGCATTTTTAACTACCAAACTTATCTAAAATTAGCTTTCAATCTAGTTTTTGGGAACTAGGATGCAATATTTGTTTCTCTATCTAAAATGCCTTTTTTTAGAGATAACTATAAATGTTAGAATTACTTGAATTGAAAAATCATGGTCGTTGTTTTTCAGTATTTATACCTAGATATTTTCTTAGATTAATAGGCAAGCAGCACTAGAGAAAAATCAGAAAAGACGGACAGCTTTTTATTAGTTAGTTTGTGTTTTTTAGCTGATTGTTACCACATGTTAAAAAATTTTAAGCCATGTAGGGGCAAACTGACAAGTCCCCTAGAGTAATTGTGAAACTGTTCAACTTGCCTGTAGTTACAAACTTGACGATCGCTTCGGTAGTAACTGCTACTGTCAACATCACTAGATTGCGAGCTAAAGGATAATGACAAATATCATCATTAGAGCTAGAAGGAACCCGATAAAAATCGTTCCAGATGACCTCCGCATATTCGGAAGCCAATCCAGCGTGCAGACAGGGTATTTTAGCAGTATGGCAGTAATCTTTTACAGCTTGGCGTGCCGCGCTATTATCAAAAGCATCAATAACCAAAGCACTGTTTTTGAGTAATTGAGAAATATTATCACCAGTGAGCTTTTTTATTTGACCTTCAACTTTAGTACCGATCGCTCGATAGAGGGAGTTAGCGAGAATTTTAGCCTTATATGCGCCTACATCCGAACGGTAGTAAGGTTGAGTAGAGAGATTGCGTTCCTCAATGCGATCGCAATCTATGACTTTAAGTTTACCAAAACCAGAACGAGCTAAATTTTCAGTCAGATTAGCGCCTATTGCACCTGCACCACATACAGTTATGGCATAGTCTTTTAGCTTTGCCATACTTTCTGGCGATCGATATAGTTGTTCGTGGAAAAAAATAGACATTTGTACTTAGCAGTTAAATTGTACTCGCCAACTTGGCGAGCATTTTTTAACCTTGTTGTTTAGCTTTGTTGGAAAATTTAGGTAATTTTGTAGCAGTAGTGAGAAGAAAACTACTTTTTCACCGCAGCAATATTGTTGAGCTTTGACATATTTTTCACCCTGGATTAAGGATTAGTTTTGGCTTTCTTTGTTATCTCTTATTATTGCTGTGATTTTGGAATTTGTAAGTAAGAAAAAGTTATAAAAAGTATGGAACAAAGTTATAAAAAGTATGAAAATTCATCTTTACTATAAAAGCTTAGCGGTTTTTATAACTTATTTGATTCCTATTGCTTAAAACATAAAGATATTTGAAATTTAATTAACGAAAGTCAAATACTTTATATATTTTTTAAAAGCGTTGTTCGATAACGCCAACGAGAGATTGAAGGTCGAAATCGCGATCGAGTCCGCTAAGGCAAATGCCCGAACTAACAACAGTGAGATCGTTTTTAGAAATCGCACTAGAGTGAGATTCTCCCTCCGCAGTAGTCCATTCTACAATCCAATAATCGCCGCGATCGTTAAATTTTTGTAATTCACCTCCACCCATTTTTAAAGCATCCCCCAAACGTTTTTTATCGCGGTATTCTGGGGAGAATTCTTTAATATTGTTAGCAACTAGTTGATAAAGAGTTCGCATTTCTGGAGTCATTCCCCGAAAGCGTAAATCTTTTATTGGGGTCAACTTTGAAAGCGCAGTTTGGAGAAAATCTCCTATTTCTGGATCTGCGCGTCGATCTAAGTCCTCAAACCACCAAGAATTTCCATCCCAGCGCGCTATAATTTGCTCGAAGGCAGTACCTTCGGTAACTAAATGCACGGGGATAGGTTTGACAGTGCCGATCCTTTGCTTGAAGTCTGCTTCACTAGAAGGGTATGCCAGCCAAGTTTTGTTTTGTAATTTGTATGCCAAACGCAAGCGAAATGCTTTAAACTGCTCCAGATATGCTGATATTTGCGGGTAGTCAGCTTCGGAGAGCATTTTGACCGTACGATCGTCTACAGGTTGAAAAATCCCCCAGCCTTCAAATTTACGCCCTTTGGGAGTAAAGGTATAAATAATCCCGTCTACTTTGGTGCGTACTTTTCCCCCGCGCACGCAGGGAGAAAGAAACTCTGTAGACTGTAATTGTCGTTCTCGATCGGCTATTCGATCTAGTAAGTTAAAAATGTCACTCATGGCAATAAACTATAACGGTTGCGAATTAGTTTTAAAGCGATACTCATCCCAATCGCATACAGGTTGATAGCCGATTGCCTGATAAATATGATTAGAGGTAGGATTGGCTAGATCGGTGAATAAAAAACAGTAACGACAGCCTCTATCTAATAATATTTGACTCACAGCCGTAACGCTCGCACTAGCGTAACCTTTTCTGCGATATTCTGGTGCGGTATATACTGGACCAATCAATGCAGCATTAGGGCTGACTTTCGTACCACCCACCACAGATACAGGTATCTCATCTTGCCAAAAATAGAGACTTTTTCGACCTAAATAGCGCTCGACAGCTAGTTCAATATTTTGCTGAGTAGCTCCTGCTGTTTCTATTTGAAAGGCTTCGAGCCAATTGATTAATAAAGGGCAATCGCTTTCGTTAGCAGGACGAAGATAACCTGGTATTTTAGTAATGGGCTGTACCTCATCCAGTTGATAAGTACGAAATTGCATCGACAATTCGTAAGATTGACCTGTTAAAGTTTGCCATTGTCTAGCAAAACTTTCTGTCTCTACTTTTAGACCCCTAACTCCAGGAATTGTTTCGCCATTTTTATACAAATCTCCAGCAATTATATCCAATGCCTTTAAATCTCCTATCTTGGAAACCATTAGATTGCTAGGTGGGATTCTGATAGCAACTGCAACTATATCTCCTTCTGCTTCTACTGTGACTGAGTAGGGTTGAGAATTGTACGCTTTTGGATTGCGAATTAAGGTACTAACGATTCTCAATAGCAAGCAATGGTGAGATTCGTGTTGAAGTAAATATTCCGTGACTCGATCGTAAAATTTATCTGTATCTTCAAACCGATTTAGTTTCATTACTCAAAGCGATAATCATTCCAATCGCATACAGGTTGATAGCCAATATTTTTATATATATGGTTAGAAGTAGGATTGGCTAAGTCAGTGAATAAAAAACAGTAGCGACAGCCTTTATCTAGTAACATTTGACTCGCAGCAGCAACGATCGCACTACCGTAACCCTTTCGACGATATTCTGGTGGAGTGTATACAGGAGCGATCGAGGCTCCGTTTGGGGTTGCTTCTCTACCACCTAACATCGATACTGGTATTTTATCTTGCCAAAGATAGAGACTTTTTTGAGCTAAGAAGCGATCGACAATTATTTCGATATCTTCTTGAGTCGATCCGAGTGCTTCCATTTGAAAAGCTTCCATCCAATTTATTAATAAAGGACGATCGCTTTCGGTAGCAGGACGAAAAGAACCATTTGCGCACTTAATCTTCTCAACTTGTTCTAGTTGATGAATGCGCGTTCGCATCTTTAATTTATAGGATTTACCTGTTAAAGCTTGCCATTTTTTAGCAAAAAATTCCGCATTGTCAGGAAAGCTACCAACTCCAGGAATTTGTTGGAAATTTCTGTATAAATCTCGCGCAATTATTTCTAAAGCAGCCACATCTCTCACCTGAGAAATTTTCAAATGATATGGGAAATTTATCGTTGCCACTGCCACAATATTTTCTTGGGTTTCTACTGTAGCTAGATAGGTGCTTTTGTAGATTTTGGGGTTATTAATTAATGTATTGCAGGTGCGAATTAGACTAAAATGGCGTGCTTCTCTATCGAGTAAATAATTTTGAACTCGATCGTAAAATTGTTTGGGATTGTGAAAGCGATTTAGTTTCATATTTCCTCTCGATCGCGATCGAATAACGAGCAATTATAACGATATATTTGGCAATACTTGCAAATACTTTGGCGGAATATTATCTACTAACCAAACGCCATTTGCAGAACAATAAAAGGTATAACCAACTTCGTACATAGTTGAAGCATCTACGCACAAAACTACAGGACGACCGCGTCTTTTCCCGACTTTTATCGCCGTTTTTGTATCTGGAGAGAGGTGGACGTGATGGCGAGACATTTTGAGTAAACCTAATTCTAGAATAGACTCTAAAGATTTCTCTGTCGTGCCGTGATAGAGTATTTCAGGTGGGGCGATCGGTTCCAATTGTAGATCTACCTCTACAGTGTGACCTTGGTTCGCTCGGATTAGTTTTCCAGTAGTATCGAAAGAGAAACGTTGTTTGTCGTTATTGGCGACTACCTCTTCTAATTGTTTTCGAGTGATGGGAAAATTATGAGCAGCACAAGCAGTAAGGAGATCGTCTACCGAAACCCAACCCCCAGAAGCTAGAGTTAGTCCGAGTCTTTCTGGTTGGTGGCGCAAATGCTTGCTGAGATATTTGCTAATTTTGACTTTATGAGGTTTATTATTTGACATTTTTGCCATATCATAAGTGCATCGCTATAGAGCAATAGCACTATTCCTCTCGTAGTGACATACTCCTACACCCATTTAAAAATGCGGATGCAGGCTTCTTACCAACTCCAGCCAACGCTTCGGATATTAAGTAAGCTTTGTTTTCAGTCTACGAGATGCCCCTCCGCAGACTGCTTGGTGCGTCCTAACTCGGAGGGAACCTCCGAGCGGGCGCTCCGCTTTTTGCAGTTGTTAAATACTACTCACCTAGACTTCTATATAAACTTTTACGCTTCCACCGAGTTTTCTAGGAGTTCTGGTTACAACCCGTGTTTATTTCATTTTAATGGTTCAATCTGATGAGGCTATTCTCCTTCTTTCAGATTAGAGATATTCTACATTGTCTAGAACTATTTCCGGCATATTGCTAGCATTCATCCCACGCTGACTCGATTGAACACCAGACGTGTTGCTTTTGCCAGAGGAAGCCAAATTTTTGGATGAAGACTTAACGATCGCTTTAATACACAACTGAGCTACTAATTCTGTTGCTGTTGCTGCACTCTGTATTTGAGCAAAATTAAGAGTTTCAGGTTGAATTTTTGCTTGTTGAAGCACCTTTTCCATACCTCGATCGCTCAGTTTCATTCCTGCTTTGAGAAATTCAGTACAAGGTTGCTGATGGCGGGAAGTAGGGGTGCGACTGCGCTTGCACCAAAAATGACTGATAACGTGGAATACATAACCTTGACCCCAATTAAAGCTGACAGCAACTACAGGAGCATTGTAACTGGATAATAGGTCGTGACTTGCTGCTTCGATAGTTACCTTCTCTGAGTTTAAAACTTCGAGCGGATGACTGCTACCTTCTAACCACCATTGAGGATCTGCTCCTAATACTACCACTTCCGACCACAAACTATTGAGACTTGGTTCGACAGAAATCACCTCCTCCCTTGTAGTCCTTTTAGTCCAGCGCACTGTCCCAGGAAAAGCAGGTTCGATGAAATGACCTAATGCCCAATCAGAACTAACTAACCACTTACCTCGACTTACTTGTTGTTCGAGTTGCTTCCCTAAATTTCGATCGTAGGATCCAGAACAATTGACAAAAACAATTTTAGCACTGAGTCGATCGGCTTTAGGATTTAAGTTAAAGGGTATTTTGAGACACTCTAAGATGTTTTCGACTCGATCGTAGCTACCAGAATAAACAGCTACTTTATCTTTGCCAATCCTATTTAATATTTCTAAGTATTGTGGATGTTGTTCTGCTAATCTTTGACGAACAGCGATCGCAGCCACATCATAAGCCTTTTTCATATTATCCATTATTAATCGCCTCCTCTATTTGACAAGAAAGCAGCTATTTTAAGTCGATACTTTTTGGTAAATTTGTTACGGGATCGATCGCGCCTGAGAATTTTTCCCCGTAATAGGCTGCTTCGATCGTAATCTTGCCGATAATATGACTGTTGAATTCTTCTAATTCTTCGGCTGCTACCCATAATTCCTGATGAATTTGATTGCCTACTTGACGAATTTCGTATTTTTTGATGTAAGCTTTTTCTAGTTTAAATTTAGTTACAAAACCAGCAAAAATATTGGCTTTAGTGTTCCAATCTCGTGCAATTTTTTCGGCATATTCAAAATTAAGAACTGGATAAAAAATGGGTTGTTCTGGTAGACGAGTGGGAATTTTTTTAAACCCAGATTTAGCAATTAATTCTAGTTCTTTTAAGCCAATAGGGCGGTAAAGCAACATGGTTTTTATTAAAATTAGTAAATATCCATTTGAACTTTTTTTTACCCCCCCCCTTGTAGCTTTGTTTATTATTATACTACAAAAAGAAACAATATGATACTTAGACCGAAAAAAAATCTAAATTTTTTTAGCAAGATGATGTAACTTTAGATAATTGTCTCAGAGCAAAAAAATAAATGGTAGAAAGGTTTTTGAGATGGTCAATTCAGAAAAGACTAGCGATCGGACAGAAGGAGAAAGAAGAGCATTAATAGTCGGTTGCGGTCCTACAGGGGGGCTAATGGCTTTATATTTAGCACAGATGGGATGGAAAATCTCCGTATGTGAAAAAAGAGACTGCTATGCTAACTGGATAGACAAAGAAGAAAGGGAACGTTCTTTTAACATCGTTCTTAACCCTAGAGGAATAAAAGCATTGCATCAGGCTGGGGTCGATCTACCTGCTGAAAAAGCTGTTGCACTGCAAGGAAATGTCAGACATACCAAACAAGGGATTAAAGTTAGTAATACTTTTAGCCAGAATCTATCGATTAATCGGAATGTTTTAGCAATGCACCTGTGGCAAGAAGGAACTCGTAGATTTCCAAAGCAAATTAAATATAACTTCAATCATAAGTTAAATGCAGTAGATTTTGACAAAAGAATAGCAACCTTTGAGACAGAAAATGGCACTACAGAAAAGTCTTACGATCTACTTGTGGGTGCAGATGGAGTTTACAGTAAGGTGAGAAAAGCTATGGAAGAGCATTTCGATCGCTTCGGTTGCCGGCAAAATAAAGACTATATGAGGTTCAAGATTTGTCAGTTAGGGAAAGCAACAGAGCTATCGGGTGGCAAAGAACTTTGGGAAAAATGCTTTCACGTTTGGCCTAGCACTCAGCCTGTCACCATGCTAGCACCGCCCAATCCAGATGGTTCTCTCACAGGTGTTTTAATTATGCCAGAACAGGGAAAAGAAACCTTCGATCGACTAAAAAATGAGAAAGACGTGGAAACTCTCTTTAGAGATAAATTTCCTGACATCTTCGATCGCCAACCCATGCCTGAAGAATGGGCCAAGAAATTACTCAACCAGAAGATATATAGCAGCAACATAACTACAATATGCAGTGACTTACATGGGGGCGATCGCGTAGTATTAGTAGGGGATGCAGGTCACTCAGTATGGGCTGCTCTCGGTCAGGGTTGCAACGCAGCACTAGAAAGCTGTAGGGTACTAGCAGAGACTTTAGCTAAGTATAAGCAAAATTTGGCTGCAGCACTACCAGAATACACCAAGGAGCGAAAACCCGATGTAGATGCTATTGCTAAGATCTCAGAAGAAGGTTTTGGTGGAGGAAAACGAGCGGGAAATGCTTTGTTTTTTAGCAAAATTATGACAATTTCCCTTCTTAATAAATTGCTTCCTTTTATCTTTAAGAAACCAGCTATAGTTAATCTCAATTCTGCCGACGTATCCTACTCGCAGATAGAAAACCTAGTTAACTTACAAGATAAGCAGTTATTAGTTTTTGCAATTTCTTTGGTAATTTTAATTATGAGTGCGATCGCCATCGTCTTGCCATAGCAAACAAGCTATAATTTTAGCTATATTCCAGGCATCTAGGAGTTTCGCATTGACAGAATTATGAAAATGTGCTACGACGTTCGCCCTTTTCCCAGCAAGTCGCCTCTATATCGACTACTAGAATTCGGTCTAATTTTTTGGTCATAGCTTTGAGAGAGGGGGAGAGTGGGAGAGTGGGAGAGGGGGAGCAGGGGCGCAGGGGAGAGGGGGGAGTGTGGGGAGTGTGGGGAGATGAGGGAGAGAGGGTAGTAACAAACAGCCAACAGCTAACAGCTAACAGCTAACAGCTAACACCTCCCACCCTACAATTTTATTTATCGTTCCTCACTGGTAAAGGAGTGTCCATAATTTCCATCAGTAACTCTAACCGAGAAGGACGAGTTAACATTGGTACCAGGTTAGGAAGAGAATAGTAGTCACCTGCAAACGTAAAGGTTTCTACTGGCGCTTGTTGCTGTTTGAGTTTAGTTTCAAGCCACTTGTAAGCATGACCTACTCGCACAATTACAACATTAGGCATTACAGCCATTTCGCGGGAGTATTGTTTGTAGGTGTCTCCGAAGTAAGGAGCATTATTTTCCCCTTCGTCAGTAACTACAATAATCTGGTCAACTAACTGACGCTTGCGACGCATGAATTCTAATGCACAACCGATGCTGGTTCCCCCTCCTGCTTTAATATGTTGGAAAGCACGTTCCCAGTCAGTTAATTCCTTACCTGCCGATCGCACTTCATAAGGCATAGTATCGAAGGCATATACAAATAATTCAGCCTCGGTAATGCCAGAAATTAAAGCAGCTAGACGCTTACCTAACTCGATCGCATTTTCCATCGAACCAGATTTATCAACCAGTAAAGCAGTAGGTTTAGTAATAGTACCCCGTCGCTTTACTTGTTCGTTAGTTACTTTTTTCAGCTTTTCGGCGGTTTCAGCGTCAAAATCGCCAGCATCAGCAGCAATTCTAGCTTTAAAAGCAGAAACGCGATCGCTTTTAGTTGCCAGTTCTAGTTTGCTATCGATTAGCTTTTTAACCTCTGGATGTTCCATTGCGCCTCTTGCTTTGAGAGACTTGAGGTTATTGATAACCTCTTGGGGACTCATGGAGTTAATTAAAGCAACTAAAACAGTCGGAGTAAGATTTTTAATTGTACCCACAGCGATCGTGTAGGGTATTTTCCCTTCTACGATTATTTTCGCTTGTTCTACTGCCGTTTCTGCTTTGCTAAGTTTCTTGACCAGCGCTGCTAAAGAACCTTCTGGGGGTCTATTTTTAAACAGAATAGCATCTGCTCTTTTCCCAGGTTTGATATGCAAGGTAGCATAGAGATGTTTGATCGACTTTCGTGCCCGTAAAGCAGCGCGATCGAACGAATTAGGATTTTGTTCTCTTTTACTCAAATATCGCCTTACTGCTGTTCTCGCCGATCGAGGTACTTTATTGCGATGCTGTTTCATAAAGTCGATCGCCCTAGCCACTTGGTAAGGAGGAAACTCTTGCAACATCATAAAACCAGCATTTCGATGTTCGTTTAGATTGCTAGTAAGTAGATGAGCGACAAACACTTCTTTATGGTCCCGTACATCTCCATTATGTTGATACCATACTCCCAAATGTCCGTAAAAAATTGGGTCGAGTTCTAAAATTATTTTGTGAATTTCTGATACTGCTTCTAACTTGCGATGTGGAGTAGTCAGCAAGCTATTGAGCATTTCTAAACGCAAATCGCGTTCGTCTTTATTCATACATTACCTCCTGTTTGTGTTCGGGAGGCAGATGTTGCACCGAATGCGGTTTCAAAAATTAGCGTACAGACCTTTTATAGAACTTCTGTACTTTTACCGCACGAGTGGAAGGAGCTAGACTAAAAGGTGAAGTATATATTCATCTTTTAGTTTTTGCCTGCTATAGGTCTCAGACTTGCAGCGTATCTCGTCAGTACGCACCATTTAGTTTGGTAACGATATGTAAGCTCCTTCGATCGGGGTGCGGCAACAACTGCCTGTAAAATTGTTTTGAAAACTTTTTAATTATTTATCGATCGCATGTAGAGTACAATCATTTATAACTCCTTGGCAAAAAGTCGCTTTCAACCACTAATTTTTTGGTTGAGGCGCAAAATATTTACTCAAATTATCTGTTTTCATTGAAATGCACTTCTGAATTTTTCAACTTCGTGCAAGTCAAAAAAGCTGTTATGCATACAGAGCAATTGAACCTGCAACAAGCTGATTAAATGTCGGTTGCTCTACCTCTGAGCTAGTATTTGACGCTCCCCATCCTTCTAGGTTGGGGATTCTTGGGCTGAACACTGCCAGTTTGGGTTGCCCCTACTACTGGTCTTACACGTTCATACTAAGTTTTCCAACTTACTCCTCAAGCGTAGATTTCCGTGCGCCCCACGGTATTCTTGTAGTTTTTTTATGTTTACAAAAAGTTTACTACTTACTTGGCTTCCTATAAGATTTTACCTTTCCATGGAATGACCAAGACTTCTGGATTGAACCGCATATCTTAAGTTGTCAATGTGCGCGGTATCGACTAGATACCTAGGTTTTTATACAGGTTGATTACCTTTCTTGTTAAACTTTATAGTCGAGTATCTACTAGAGTATGTCAAGACCTAAAAAAAATTCAATTTAACATCTTACTCGCGCAAGTTAAGAAAGCTGTTTGTTTCAACGTGGGATTTGAACCCACAAGACCCAAAGGTCACTTGAACCTAAATCAAGCGCGTGTACCATTCCGCCAGTTTGTAAGCTTTCTCGATTAGGGCGCGAGATAATTGTTTCAGATGGTATTGAATCGTTAAATATTGACCCGCCCAAGTCAGCAAAGCTTTTGTTACAGTTTGACTTTACCAATTTGTCCACACCGCCTTAAAATGGCGGTGGTAGGAATCGAACCTACAATGCGTTTTCACGCTGTTTGTGTGTAAGCTTCACCCGTTAGGGCGCGGATTTAAATACTACTCCCGTATAAGTTTAAAAAGCAGTTCGCAGCTTTACGATCGCCCTTACCGAGTTATTAACCCAGCAGCGAGCACGCACGTCAAATCTCAGAGAGACTTACATATAATTCGTGCTATCGCGCCAACCGATCGCTCGATTTTTGCTACCTTAGGACCGTTATTTAGGTATGTATGCTTATCGTGTTGGGACACGGGATGAATTGAGAGGACGGACGCGCAAGTTAAAAAAGCTGTTGTTTCATACGTGAGAATTGAACTCACAAATGACAGATCTGGAGTCTGTTGCCTTACCAATTTGGCGAGTATGTAAGCTTTCTAAGTTAGGGCGCGTACTACATTTTTAATTTTTTCCCCGCACAAGTCGCTAAAGCTATTTACTTACATATAGCGCTCTACCGTTTGAGCTACGTCCGCATCACAAGCGGACGACAGGACTCGAACCTGCAACCTCCTGCGTGAAAGGCAGAATGTGTGTAAGCTTTACCTGTTAGGGTGCGGGTTACAATCTCTATCCGTATACTGCTTCTGGACGAATTATTAAATCTCCGCTCTGGGGTCGATCGATAATATAACTAGAGAAGCGATTCAGATTAACGTCAAAATGTCTTGCGAGTCTCTCTTTAATTTGAGCGTCATTCATATTTTCTTTCACATTCAGTTGACGCTCTGTAATATCGTATGATTTTCCTTCAAAACGTACGTGAACCATTTTTAACACCTCCCCAAATGCCGATATTTAAAGCAATAGAAATAAATTACGATCTTTTAAAGTATCGGCAAGCTATAAGCGATTTATTTATTGCCTGTTCGTTCTTATATATTCATACTACAGAGATACTACTAAGCTGTCAAGGGGTAAGAGAAATTTTTTTTAAGTCCACTATTCTCAAGATGGGCTACCCAGCAATAGAGTCATCCATTCATCTACATTATGAGGGCGATCGTCTAATTGTATTTTCATTCCCTGCATCACCGCATCAGAGACCCTCCGACTCAATTCTGGTCGAATTTCTTTAGGAGAAGATAAAGGCAGGCTAACGCGCAGGTTGGCAGAGATGGGAATTTTAGCTGTTAATAGAGTATACATAGTAGCAGCTAGACCGTAAATGTCAGTAGCTGCAGTACGTTTAGCTCTTAGAAAATACTGCTCGACTGGAGCATAGCCCTCTGAAATTAAGTTAGTATGAACTTGAGTTGCTCCTTCGGAGAACTCCCTAGCAATACCAAAGTCAATTAAGATAACTTGTCGATTGTCTGGAGTTACGATAAGATTGTGCGGCTTAATATCTCGATGTAGCAAGTTATTTTGATGAATGACTTTTAAGGCTCTTGCTACCTGTCTAATGTATGCAATAGCAACAACTTCTGGCAAAGGATTATCTGGTAAAACTACCCTATCTAAGGTTTCCCCAGGAATGTAGTCCATGACAATAAAGGGGAGTCCCTCTTCTTGGAAAAATTCGTGAAAGGGGACGATATTAGGATGAGAACACTTCGCTAGTCTTCTAGCTTCATCCAGAAACTTCCTACTCAATGTACTGATGTAATCTTTTTGTATTGACCCTAACTGGAGCGTTTTGATTACTACTACTTCTTTGCTAATTGTGTTAATGGCTTTGTAGGAGATCCCAAAAGCATTCTGCCTTAGTTTTTGTTGGAGTTGATACTTGCCTTGTTGTAAAGTTTTATTTTTTAAGTATGTCATGGAAAATTAAGCTATATATAGTTTAGATAAGTTATAGGTGTTGAGAAAAAGCACTTACTTTAGACAAACTTGTTGTTATTGTTAATGACTTTCAATCTTTATTTGAATATCTACAGGAATAATTTAAGGATTATAGCGTTAAGATAAATAAACAGATTAAGTTCCAAAAATTAAGGTCTTAAACCTCTCATCTTCTCTAATTTTGTCAAAATCCGAGTCAGTTTTTGCATCTTCTCGACATTTTTTAGGATTGAGAGCAATAGCCTGTTTCAAGTTTTCAAGCGCTTCTTCTAAATTATCTTGTTTAGCGTAACAGCAAGCTTTGTTATACCAGGCTAGGTGGTCGTCTGGTTTGATTTCGATAGCTTTATCGTAGGATGCGATCGCCTCTCTATATTCTTCTAAATCAGACTGGGCAATACCTCGGTTGTTCCAGGCTTGGTGGTAGTCTGGTTTGAATTGGATGGCTTTATCGTAGGATGCGATCGCCTCTCTATATTCTCCTAAATCAGACTGCGCATTACCTCGGTTGTTCCAGGCATCGTGGTAGTCTGGTTTGATTTGGATGGCTTTCTCGTAGGATGCGATCGCCTCTCTATATTCTCCTAAATAATACTGCGCATTACCTCGGTTGTACCAGGCTTCGTCTTTGTCTGGTTTGATTTGGATAGCTTTCTCGTAGGAAGCGATCGCCTCTCTATATTCTCCTAAATAATACTGCGCATTACCTCGGTTGTAGCAGGCTTCGTCTTTGTCTGGTTTGATTTGGATAGCTTTCTCGTAGGATGCGATCGCCTCTCTATATTCTCCTAAATCAGACTGCGCATTACCTCGGTTGTAGCAGGCTTGGTGGTAGTCTGGTTTGATTTGGATAGCTTTCTCGTAGGATGCGATCGCCTCTCTATATTCTCCTAAATCAGACTGCGCATTACCTCGGTTGTACCAGGCTTGGTGGTAGTCTGGTTTGATTTCGATGGCTTTCTCGTAGGAAGCGATCGCCTCTCTATATTCTCCTAAATAATACTGCGCATTACCTCGGTTGTTCCAGGCTTGGTGGTAGTCTGGTTTGATTTCGATGGCTTTCTCGTAGGAAGCGATCGCACCTTCGTATTCTTTGTCAGCAATCAACAGATTTCCTAATTCAAAAAATAAACCAACTCGATCGTCTTTTTTTTGAGGTTTTTCTCCTAAAAGTTCTTCAAATTCCAGAATTTTTTCTACTCTTTCTTGGGAACTTAAACTGAGATATTTCTCATAGTCTCCTTCCATAAGAATAAGACGAGATTTCTCCTCAACCACTTCGGGTTCCATGGGAAATTCCCACTTTCCAGAACTCCAGTCAAAAAAGTCAGGAGCGCGATAAATAAAATAATTACGAGCAAATGGAGGTAAAATAAAAACAAAACGTATTTTAAAATTATCTCGAAACCTTTCTCTTTGTTGGTTTAAGTGATTTAAAATTCGCGGAACGCTAGTAAAATTATTGTATTGATTTTCAGTAATTTTGCCAAATTTTTTCAACTCATATTGATATAAAGAATATTCAATTCCTCGGATAAAAAGAATATCTATTTCTTTTTCTTTTGTCAGCCTTTCAATTTTGTCATATAGAGTATTAATCGGTTTAAAAAAGCGTAAAATTTCTATTTTTTTATTAGGAACATCTTGCTTAACTCTGTTTATTATCTCTTCTCCTTTTCCTCGATCGCAGACAATAAAAAACAAGCCAAACCCTCTTTTTCGCTTAAAAGCGCGGACAATACTTTGATATTGTTCTTCTGGATCTAAAACTATATCTTCGTCTCGATCGATTAAATCTAATGTCATGACTGCTTCAAAGAATCTAGAGCTTCTTGAAATTCAGGAATAGCTCTAATTACAGGATTAACGTCACACCAACGCTTTCTTTTTTTTTCTTCATAAGGATAGCGATATTCTAACAAACAACGACTAAACAACAAATCCAGATACTTATTATCGTTAATAATTCTCTTCGATATATGTACTTCAGCCAATAGTTTCCACTGATCTTGTTGAACGGTGCGACGATACGAATCTCTAGCTTCTGTAATAGCAATACGCACTGCTTTGCGAGAAATAGGTAAATCTGTTGTATTGGCGATCGCATCTTGCACTAACTTGAGCAACTCTCTGACGTGACCGCCACTCATCGTACACAGTAAATCTAGAGTTTCCTGACTGTCAAAAATCTCTTTTTCTAGAGATAAATCTGCTGCAAATAGATTGACTCGATTGCTAATAATTTCTTGAATTTTATTGAGTCCTGGTTGATAAATTGTCTCTTCGGGAGTTGTTACCATTATCATTGGCAAAACTTGAATATTGTCATAGATGGTTCTAATATCACTAGCGCGGTTAGAGTAGAGTAAAGAGATAGGAACTGTATAGATTAAATCGCAGTTTAAACCTTTTATTTGTTCGTGGCGATCGATAAAAATTTCTTCGTGGTTAGTGCGTCCGCTTTCTTGGACAATTGGGACAATACGGTCTAAATTATCAACAATTACTGCTAGTTTAGTACGGTTGTCCGGTAATTTTTGCTTTGCTTCTTTCAAAAAATCATTTAAAATTTCAATTAAGCTATCAGTATGGGGATTTACTTTCTCTCTAATCTTCTGGCGCATGGTTGGCTCAGCTCTCAAATTTGCTGTCAGCTTGGCAACTTGACTAATTTGCGCTTGTACGGTCAATCCTTGTAAAGATAATTCAGTCCCCGCTAAATCTTTCAACTCTTCAACGCGATTTTTAACCCACTCCAGCAAAGGGTTAGGATTAGCACTTTGATTTAAATCTTCCAGCAAATGGCGCGTACAAGCTAAAAGAATATCCGTATATTGAGCGTCTTGTGATTGAATATCCTCTTCATCTGCAGCAAAATAAACCACATAGAAGTTTTTCTCTTCTAAGAATTTCTTCAACCGCAACAATTCAGTCGATTTTCCCCCACCGCGATGACCAGAATAAAGATAGTAACTAGTCCGTTTGGCACGTCTAATGCGGTTTCCCAAATCTACCTCAATATTCCCATCTCCCCGCACTTCTGCACAATCGACATACTTCGGATCGCCTGCTTGTAAAGGTTCAAAAGGGTCAAAAACATTATAAAGGTCATCTAAAAGTTGTTCGTCATCGCGATCGCTCAATTCTAATCTCCCAACTTAGCGCCATTATTAAAGTATATGATGCTCATTCTCTTGTCGATCGTACGGGAGCAATCGACGATCGTTATAAAAACATTAGGAAATCTAGATCTTGGCAAAAGATAGGACATAAATGCGATCGAACTCCCCCACTCCCCCACTCTCCCCCTCCCCCTTTCACATATTAAGAGGCGATCGTGGCTAAATTTTATTCCGAACTAACTCCAGAATTACAAAACTTTATTCAAGAACAAAAAATTTTCTTTACTGCAACCGCACCCAAAGAAGGCAGAATTAACCTTTCTCCTAAAGGAATAGATACCTTGCGCTGTATCGACAGCAAAACAGTTGCTTACATAAACTTGACGGGAAGTGGAAACGAAACAGCAGCGCACCTACTCGAAAATGGACGCATAACAATTATGTTTTGTAGTTTTTCCGAAAAACCTTTGATTCTGCGCCTTTACGGTAAAGGTAGGGTTATTCACCCTAGAGATAGTGAGTGGAAACAGTTACATTTAGATCTAAATTTACCGACTGTACCAGGAGAAAGGCAAATAATTGTCGCGGACATAGATTCAGTACAAACTTCTTGCGGTTTTGCCGTACCAATTTACGAATTCCAACAAGATAGAGAAATGTTAATTGAGTGGGCAGAAAAACAAGGAAAACAAGGAGTTGAAAAATATTGGAGATCGAAGAACCTAAAAAGTATCGACGGTTTACCTACCAAAATAATACAAGAATAGACCACAACCTTTTTAAAGGGGATTTAGGGGTATTGTATGAGACAAATTCTGGGACTGACAGCACTAACAGCTATAATCGTAGCAAGTAGTAGCATCGGCATACCCGCGATCGCACAGACACAACAGCGATCTCTTTATCTCGCCTATCCCCCAGAAAACCATAAAACTACCTCTGACAAAATTTTCTTGATCGGGACAGCGCCACCACAAGGACAAGTATTAGTAAACGGGAAACCCATTCAACGCAGCAAACAGGGTCATTTTGCTCCTAGTTTTCCCCTCAAGATAGGAGAAAACATTTTTACATTAAGCTACAACAACCAGAAAATAGTAGTTAAAGTCACTCGCCAATCTACCCAAGTAGAAAGACCAGTTGGGGTAGCATTTGCTAAAAATTCTCTCACTCCCAACAGAAATATAGCCAGACTTCCAGGAGAATTAATCTGTTTTGGTGCTGTTGCTCCTCCTAACGCTAGTGTATCGGTAAATCTCGGTTTTAAGACGATTCCTTTACTACCTCAAACCCAAACAGTCCAACTGCCACCTAATTCTGCTATCTACACCGATCGAACTCAACCGACAACTTCACAAATTAGTCGCTACGAAGGATGTACTGCCATATCAGAAGCCAAAAACTTGGGGTCGCCTTTATACCAACTCAGTCTTAGGGGAAAAACCGTTACTAAAGAGAGTCCAGCCGCAATAGAAATTTTATCTCCTACTGAGTTAGAAGTGATAGAAGTAACCTCGGAAGCGGGTATAACTAGAACAGGTCCCAGCACGAATTATTCGCGCCTCACGCCTCTACCAAAGGGTACTGTAGCTGCTGTAACTGGTAAAGAGGGAGAGTGGTTGCGTTTGGACTACGGCGCTTGGATAAACGAAAGTGAAACTAAATTACTTCCTAATAATATTCCTCCCCATTCTGTAATTAGAAGTATTATTTCTCGCCAGGTTAATGATGCTACTGAGATAATATTTCCCCTACAAACACGAGTACCACTTAGCGTACAGCAAGGAGATGGAACTTTTACCCTTACTCTATACAACACCACAGCACAAACAGATACTATTCGTCTCGACGACGATCCTTTAATTAAACGTTTGGACTGGCAACAAGTAACTCCAACTTCTCTGCAATATACTTTTAATCTCAAACACGAACAACAGTGGGGTTATGACTTGAGATATGAAGGGACGACTTTAATTTTATCTCTAAAACATCCCCCCAAAACTTTTCCACTAAGCAGTTCTTTAATCTATGGAAATAACGTAATTAGTGGCTCTGTTTCTTCTTTATCGGGTATTAAAATTCTACTGGATCCAGGACACGGAGGCAAAGAATTCGGAGCAAGAGGGCCGACAGGATATCCAGAAAAAGACGTTAATTTAGTTATTTCTAAATTGTTGCAAGATGAATTAGAGAGTCGGGGAGCAACAGTTTATATGACTAGAGAAAGTGACAAATTTGTGTCATTACAAGATCGGATAGATATGATTAATAAGATTAAACCTACCATCGCTCTATCTATCCACTACAATGCTTTACCCGATAGCGGCGATGCTATTAAGACTGCTGGTGTAAGCACTTTTTGGTATCATCCGCAAGCGCATAATTTAGCAATTTTTATGCATAATTATCTAGTTCAAAAGTTAAATCGTCCCTCCCACGGAGTATTCTGGAATAACCTCGCTCTAACTCGTCCCCATACTGCTGTCACCGTATTGTTAGAATTAGGTTTTATGATTAATCCTGATGAGTTTGAATGGGTTGTTAATTCCCAAGAACAAAAAAGATTAGTTAAAACACTAGCTAGTGGTATTACGGAATGGTTATCTACTGTTGAATCTAATTAATCTCGTTGATTTACTAACGAGCGCGATCGATTTTTAGGGATTTATGTTAAAGTAACGATAAATAATTAATGGGACACCAAGCATTATGGATATTTTTAAATATTTTATTTAGTTAAAACGTTTATCGTATTGAGTTTTTAGTCGCCTAAGTATTATACCTGAAATTTACATAGCAATTTTTTATTCAACTGATAACGAAGGTCAATATTACTTAGTGAAAACTTGGATTAAGTAGCTTGTCAAACTTGTCAGAATTTTTAATTACTTTTTCGAGGATAAAGTTAAAAATGGAAATATAGCAGACTGTTATAAAGTAAGGTGTTACTAACCTTATTTTGAAGTCCTAAACATACAACCGTTTAATTTAGTCCACTCTTATCATAAGAAAATAAAAATGTCTACTTGGGTTGAAACTGTAGAAAAAGCTGTAAAATTCACTATTGATAATTTTTTTGAAAGAGCTTCTGGCATTCAATATTATGAAAAAGCAGAATCTCTAAAAGAGATGCGTAGATATGAAGAAGCAATTGTTTTTTATGAAAAAGCGATCGCAATAGAGAATAACGTCTATATGTACTGGCAAGATTTTGGGATTTGTTTCCTAGAATTAGAACGGTATCAAGAGGCGTTATGGGCTTTTGAAAACGCTAGCAAAATAGAACCATACGACGTATCAGTTTGGACTAATATCGCCTACAGCTTAATTGCTTTAGGTCGTTATAGACAAGCTCTAAAACCCAATGAAACAGCCGTAGCACTGGAACCAGAAAATCACTTGGCTTGGTCTAGCTATGCTTTTTGTTTCCAACAGCTAAAGCGTTACAAAGAAGCCTTACAAGCTTATCAAAAAGCATTGGATTTAGAGCCCAACAACCCCGAATATTGGAAAAATGTGGGAGTTTGTCAGGAAGAATCAAAAAACTATCAAGAAGCCTTAGAGGCTTATAAGAAAGCTGCAGAAATCAATCCTACTAATCCGATTTATCAGGAGTTAGTCAATGTCATGGAACAACAACCAAATAGAAAAACCTGGAGTTTGAAATTTTGGTAGAAGAGTCACCGATCGCCTGACTTTAGCCGCTTAAAACAGTTATCAGTTATCAGTTATCAGTTATCAGTTATCAGTTACCAATTGATTCAAAAATGAATTCACAACTGATAACTGTTAAAATGGAGTGTAAAGAAATGTAAAGAATCGTGGAAAACAAAGTAGTAGTAATTGTCGGTGCCAGTGGTGGCATAGGTTCAGCGTTAACAACAAAACTGGCATCAGCGGGCGCTAAAGTAGTATTAGCAGCCAGAAACACTGAGAATTTATCAACCTTAGCATCCAGCGTTGAAGCTAGCGATCGAGTTCTAACCGTACCCACCGACATTACAAACCCTCAACAGGTAGAAAACCTGATGGAAAAAGCCCTCAGCCAGTTCGCTCGAATTGACGTGCTGGTTAATGCTGCTGGTGCGGGAGTAATGAAGCAGTATAACAAAATAACCCCTGCCGATTTAGATGCCATGCTGGAGTTAAATCTCAAGGGAAGTTTCTATACTACTGTTGCAGCCGCTAATGTGATGAAAGAGAATCGTTTCGGTCATATTTGCAACGTTATTGGTATCCTCGGAAAGCATCCGATGGCAATGGCATCAGCTTATTGCGCTTCCAAGTACGGCGTAGTGGGTTTTAGTAAATGTATGGCAGAAGAATTGAAGCGCTATGGAATTAAATTCACCTTGTTTTATTTTGGTGGGGTTGACTCTCCTTTTTGGGACAATATCAGCTTGAGAGTCGATCGCAAAAAGATGCTGTCTCCTCAAACTGCAGCAAATGCTATCTGGTTTGCTTTAAATGCCGAACCCCAAGCTGTACCAATGGAAATTAACATTCAGCCTGAAAGTCACTTATTCTTTTGACACTTATCGGAGAAGCTTTTAGCAGGGCGATCGCAGCAGAAGCTAGATCTATACTAGCTTCTCTAAACAGAAATTTTGATTGTGGTGCGATCGATGGAGCAAGAGACTGCTACCGTAGAAAAGAGGATATTGAGATTGAGCCAAATGAACTATCTAATTGCAGTATTCCCAGACCGCATAAAAGTAGAGGAAGCATATACAGCCTTAGAAAAAGCCGATATTCCCACTGAAAAAGTTACCATCCTCGGTCAAGGGTATAAAACTGCAGATGAATTTGGCTTCATCGACCCAGGTCGACAAGCAAAAAAACGAGCAATACAAATGGCTTTGTGGCTGGTTCCCTTTGGCTTTGCTGCGGGTTACGGTTTTAATGTCTCAACCCAGTATCAACTGTTTGACTGGGCTGGAGTTGTGGGCAATCATATTATTGGCGGCATATTCGGCGCGATCGGCGGTGCTATGGGCAGCTTTTTTGTCGGTGGTGGAGTCGCTTTAAGTGTAGGTAGTGGGGATGCTTTACCCTATCGCAACCGTCTCAATGCTGGTAAATATTTGCTCGTAGTCGAATATACTAACGGGATTAAAAATAAAGCCAGTAAAATTCTCCGCCAGTTTAACCCAGAAAATATTCAAGGATATACTCAACAATAAATCAGCACTAACCGCGATCGATGCTATCGAGAGAAGAACTATTAAAAGGTGTTGAAAATCGAGAAGCTATAGCTAGAATAATCGATCTAGCCGAAAAAGCACTCAAAACCTGGGAAGTAGCAACAAGCGATTTTCTTTCACCACCAGTACTTGCTGAAGTCAAACAAGTTTTTAACCGCTTAACCGAAATAGAGTTAATCTTTTGGGGTGGCTATCATCAAGCTGAACGTCAGATAGTGGGAATTTCTCGCCAAGAAATACCTTTTGACCAGTCCCAAATTGAAGTAGCAGCTTTAGATATTGCCGGAAATTTTCTCTTCGACACCGCTACCCATCGGGACTTTTTAGGGTCAATTTTAGGCACGGGAATAGTACGAGAGAAAATTGGCGATATCATTGTTTTGGGAGAGCGAGGAGCTCAAGTAATTGTATTACCGGAGATGGTAGAATTTTTACAGACATCTTTGGTACAAGTTCGATCGGTTCCCGTAAAAGTCCAGCCCATCGAACTGAGCGAACTGAAAATTCGTCCGCCACAAAAAAAAGAAATGACCACTGTTGAGGCTTCTATGCGCTTAGATGCGATTGCCTCCGCTGGCTTTGGCATGTCTCGCAGTAAAATGGCAACCGCTATTTCTGCTGGTGACGTGCGGGTTAACTGGAAGGAAGTCACCCAGTCTAGCTACTCCTTGCAGTCAGGAGATTTAATCTCGGTGCGAGGTAAAGGACGCTTGGAAGTAGGAGAAGTTTCTGTTACTAAAAAACAGCGCTACCGCGTTCAGCTTACTAGATACAAATAATTAGGCGCTTGAAATATATTTACACGAACGATCGCAATTGCTATCTGGCGATCGCAATTCTTAATATATTTGGTTTTGCAGCGGTTATCAGTGAATAGATAAGTTATAATTACAACCTCATAGCTAGCCGCAAAAAAGGCAACCAAAAAACTTGAGAGTTTTTAGACAATTACACTGATTTACTATTAGCAACTATGGCCTCCGATCGATCCCAAAAAGAACCACAGCATCATTCAACTCTCGAAGAAATTCGCTCCACGCGCCTGGAAAAAGTAGAACAGCTAAAAAAATTGGGATTGAATCCGTATGCTTATAAATGGGAAATAACCCATCATGCAGCAGAATTACAAGAAAAATATGCAGCTCTTGCAGATGGAGAAGAAGTAGATATAGAAGTATCTATTGCAGGAAGAATTCTCGCTCGTCGAGTATTTGGCAAATTAGCTTTTTTTAATCTCCAAGACGAAACAGGAACGATTCAACTTTACTTGGAAAAAAAGAAAATTGATGCCAACATGACAGATTTGTCTGGGGCATTCAATCACTTGAAAAAATTAACTGATGCTGGGGATCTTTTAGGGGCAAAAGGGACGATAAAACGGACAGAAAAAGGAGAACTTTCTATATATGTAAGTGAGTATGGAATTCTCACAAAATCTCTGTTGCCTTTACCAGATAAATGGCACGGTTTGACGGATGTAGAAAAGCGCTATCGTCAGCGTTATGTAGACTTAATTGTTAATCCTCAAGTCAGAGAAACTTTTCGCCGTCGCGCCCAAATTACAGCAGGAATTCGCCGTTATTTAGAAAACCGAGATTTCTTAGAAATAGAAACGCCAGTGTTACAGTCAGAAGCAGGTGGTGCAGAGGCTCGTCCTTTTATTACCTACCACAACACCCTAGAAATGGATTTGTATCTGCGGATCGCCACAGAATTGCACCTAAAGCGGTTGGTTGTAGGCGGGTTTGAAAAGGTATTTGAATTAGGTAGAATCTTTCGCAATGAAGGGGTTTCTACTAAGCACAACCCCGAATTCACTATGATAGAAGTATATCAAGCATACGGCGACTATCAAGACATGATGGCGCTGACAGAAGATTTAATAAAAACAGTTGCTAAGGAAGTTATCGGAGAAGCAAAAGTTACTTACGGTGAAGAAATTATCGACTTAGAAACTTCTTGGCGACAAGAAACTATGCACGATCTAGTTAAAGAAAAAACTGGATTGGATTTCAATGAGTTTAAAACATTTGAAGCAGCAAAAACAGCAAGTGTTGAAGCAGGAATAGAAATTCCAGATGACTGTCAATCGATCGGTAAATTACTTAATGAAGCCTTCGAACAAAAAGTAGAAGAAACTCTGATTCAACCAACTTTTGTTATTGACTATCCCATCGAAATTTCTCCTTTAGCTAAGCCACATCGATCGAAACCTGGATTAGTAGAAAGGTTTGAATTGTTTATTGTCGGACGAGAAACAGCAAACGGTTTTTCTGAATTGACAGATCCGATCGATCAGCGTCAGCGTCTAGAAGCCCAAGCAGCAGCAAAAGCAGCAGGAAATTTAGAGGCACATAACGTTGACGAAGACTTTTTAGCAGCTTTAGAATACGGTATGCCTCCCACTGTTGGTTTGGGAATTGGTATCGATCGTCTGATTATGTTGTTGACTAATTCTGACAGTATTCGCGACGTAATTGCTTTTCCCCTACTCAAGAGTCAAAGTGCGGCAATTAAATCGTTTGACTACGATTCAGGTAATAAAATTCTGCGGGTTGAGTTTAACAATGGAAGCATCTACAAATATCACGAAGTGCCTGAATCAGTCTACAAGGGTTTAAAAGAGACTCCTTCGGTGGGTCAATATTTTAACGATCGCATTCGCGATAAATTCGGATTCGATCGGGAGGTTTAGATATTTGTTCATTTCGACCTCGGTCTACTGATTTCTTTTAAAAACCATGACAGACAGTGGAGGAATCGTAATTTCTAAAGCATAAGGCCAAGGAGACGAATTCCACTGTCTGGTTTCCAAAGTCGATCGATCGAACATCCCGCGACCTCCATACTTTTTATCGTCTGTATCTATTAATTTGCGATAGGATCCAGCTTCTCTGACTCCTAACCAATAATTGTGATAATCATTGGGCTTAAAATTACAAACGACGATCGCAATATCCCCTGATAATTTATCTTTTCGCATATAAGTGATTACACCGCGAGGCATATCATTGCAATCAATCCACTCAAATCCCTCATTGCTAAAATCATCGATATAAAGTGCTGGTTCGGAATGGTAAATTTGATGCAAGTCTTTGACGAGTTGGTGTACTTGTTGGTGGGGTTCGGATTCGAGTAACCACCAGTCCAAGTCAACATGGACATTCCATTCTCGCGTTTGACCTAACTCCATACCCATAAAGAGGGTTTTCTTGCCAGGGTGAGTAAACATGTAGGCAAAAAGCGATCGCAGATTTGCCATTTTTTGCCCCTCATCTCCTGGCATTTTTTGCCACAGATGTCCTTTACCGTGAACCACTTCGTCGTGGGAAAGGGCTAACACGAAGTTTTCTGTAAAAGCGTACCAAATACTAAAAGTCAGCTTGTCGTGAACGTTGGAACGGTCTTGGGATTGAACGTTAAAATAGCTCAACGTGTCATTCATCCAGCCCATGTTCCACTTAAAATTAAATCCTAAGCCTCCTACGTCCGTTGGATGAGATACCTTTTCCCAGGTAGTAGATTCTTCAGCAATAGAAAGCACCCCTGGATAATAGTGAAAAATTGCGTCGTTCAATTGACGGAGAAACTCTACTGCTTCTAGGTTTTCTCGACCGCCATAAGCATTAGTTAGCCATTCTTGTCGTTCGTAGTCGAGATAGAGCATAGAAGCAACTGCATCGACTCGAATCCCGTCAATATGATATTTGTCAAACCAGAATAAGGCACTAGCAATGAGAAAATTGCGAACTTCATTGCGATCGTAATTGAAGACGAGAGTACCCCAACCTTTATGTTCTCCTTTGCGCCAATCTGCATATTCGTAAAGATGATTTCCATCAAATAAGGCAAGACCGTGCGCGTCTTTGGGAAAATGCCCTGGTACCCAATCTACAATAACTCCAATCCCTTCTTGGTGACAGCGATCGACAAAATACATAAAATCTTGAGGCGTGCCATAACGGGAAGTGGGAGCGTAGTAACCGACCACTTGATACCCCCAAGAACCGTCAAAGGGGTGTTCTGTAATGGGTAACAATTCAATATGAGTGTAGCCGACTTCCTTAACATAGGGAATGAGTCGATCGGCCAATTCTCGATAGGTTAAAAAGCGCCCGCCAGGCTTGTGGGGAACTGGGACGGTTTCGCCACTTTCAGGAGGGGTTTGAACACTAGAATGCAGCCAAGAACCCAGATGCACTTCATAAATAGAAATTGGCATGTTCTGGGGATTGCTGTTGCTGCGTTTGTCTAACCAAGATTCATCCTGCCAAGAATAGGATAAATCCGTAACGATCGATGCTGTAGCTGGGCGCAACTCCTGTTGATAGCCATAGGGATCGGTTTTAAAGTTGCGATCGCCTTTCGAATTTTTGATGGCATATTTATACTTTTCACCCAGTTTGAGATCCGGAACAAATGCTTCCCAAATTCCTATCTTATTGCGCGCCATCAAACACTGACGATCGTCCCAGTTGTTAAAATCTCCCACTACCCCAACTTCCTGGGCATCAGGTGCCCAAACTGCAAAATAAACCCCCAATTTTCCATCCCTTTCGGTCAGGTGAGCGCCTAGTTTTTCGTAGATGCGATAGTGTTTTCCTTCTCCGAACAAATACAAATCAAAATCTGTAAGCAAAGTCATCTTTCAATTTTTTTTCATTGTTATAAATGAGGGGTATTATCTTTTGTTACTTGCGATAATTAAATCTATATTATTAATTTATTTTTAACTACTCTTGCAACTCCATCCCGTTTTCTACAAACAGTTCTGTTAGTTCTTTACTCATTAAGCGATCTTGATGTAACATGGCGATACATCGCTTAGCAAAGTCATCGTCTTTTTGAATCTTTTTCATCAAAAATTCTTTCACCGAATTTCGATCGATCTGTTGAGGACCATATAAATTTTCAACTTCTTCAACAGACCGATTCAGATAAATATCTTTATCCTGAACTTCATCTTCATAGATTACTTCCTTACTCATCCACTCCCACTCGACTCGCTGAATCCAGAGTTTTTCACCTGAATAAATTGAGTTGATATTAAGAGTTAAATCTTCAGTTACATACCAGTAGGTATCGGGATCGTCATACATATGACCGTTTAAACTGTTCGGTAAAGTCACGTGATTTCCTGAAAAATTACGGATATTAACGTTAGCATTTTCTGTGGTTCGATAAGCCAATTTCAACCGCAGATAAAGTCCTTCTTTTTCGTATTTATCTTTGTGAGGAAGGAGATTGTAAAAACAGATCGCAGGACCAGCCTCATAAATTTCAATTAACCCTTGTCCGCGATCGATATGCCAGTTTGGTCCGTAAATAGCAGCATCTACAGCCCAAGCCGTTCCACTCTGACCTAAAATATCAATTTCTTGGGCAAAATAGGGGCGCGGCATGACTGTTTTTCGCACGCGGGGAAAAAATTCTCTTTGAAATTCCATCGACAACGTTAAATTTAGTTAAAGTTTTATTATTATACATAATTAATATTGAGAGTAATAACAATTGGTATACTTAAAATAACTAATAGATAAGTTTTTCCCTAGGCTGGCAAAAGTACCTTGGCAAAAGCAGCAATCTTCTGTAAGCTAGAGGATGCGAGCATAAATAGCAATTAATGGCGAGAAAAAACCCTTTTCTGACAGAAATTGATTCATTAGTACTAAATTGTCTCAATCAAAAGTTCCCTAGCTGGGTACTGCTTGCAGCAGCCCTTGCGCTCCCGCCACATGTGGATTGCATTTCTTAAGAAATCTTACTAGCTCGTAGTATTTTGTCAAGTAGTTCTGCTGAATTAGAACTGTTAATAAAAGAGATAAAAGATTTCTGACCAGTACGAATTAAAACAGCATTGAATGCGATCGAAGAAGTATTTAAGAAAAAAGCCGATCGCCATGCTAATAACGAATTAA
>JASJDA010000296.1 GCA_030065755.1 Prochloraceae cyanobacterium
GCGATGTCGGTCGAGACGCCCTTTTTCTCTCTCCTGCTAGCCAGACGTATTTCTGCCCGTCGGTTGGATTATTTAGCCTTACCTGCCACCCAATATACTTTCCCTGACCGTTAGTGATCGGACATAAAATTCCCTCCCCTCTAACCAGTAACGATCGTCCTCCTTCCTTCACCCCTGGCAGGCGCTCGTTTACTGGGCTATAAAGCTTCTGCCACTGACTTACCGACTTACAGCCGCTTTCTGCTATTAGGCGATCTTGTTCCTCTACATTATCTGTAATTACTGAAAAACGCGATCGCAATCTTTCTCTGTCAGCTATACTCAAGCTCAGTTGCTCTAATACTTTTCTTATTTCGAGATCTAATTGGGCGCTCGATAAACCATTATCTCTCGTCTTACTTTGCTGCTCTCTTTTGAGGTTCTTTATCCTTTGTAGCTCTTTCCAAGCCGCACCAGGAGTAGATTTATTATATGATGCACGTGTGCTTATCTGTCGCCACATCATGGCTCCAAGTGCATCTGGTCTTACTTCCTCCCAGTCTGGCGGCTTGGCTTCTCTATAGCGGCAATGTACCAACAAAGTTTCCAAGCTTTGCCTACAGTCTCTTCTCAGCCCCCAACAGACAGGACATTCTCCCCTGGTGAAATATCTCCAGCTCATAGGGAAACCTCCCATGAACGAGAATTAATTGATTTAATTTTTAAGTAAAATTCACATAACTCTCCGTGAACCTTCACGATCGCTCCTTCCCACAAAGGTTTCTACACCTGCTAAATTGTTAAATTTTCCTTAAGATTGTAAGTAGAGAGCGCTCGCCTCAAAACATGAAACGATCGCTCTCCTTCTCGTTATTAATTCCTTACTTTGTTAGAATTAGTTTTAACTTTGTCTTCTCCATTACCTGCTGCTAATTGTTTAGCTTGAGGTGGATTTTCACGCATTACTTGCTAACCGAGCAGCATAAAGACCATTGATATTGTCATTGATAAACTCTGTTAGCTCTTTTACTCGCTCTGGTTTGTTATCATTACTCTCAAACTCTACTGCATAGTAAGTTTCGTTATCATTAGAACGTTTGGCAGTTTTAGCTGTTACTATTTGTGTGCCTATCGACTTTGAAGAAGCTGTTAACTTTCTCATTAATTCTAGAAAGTTACCTATTGATTCCGTCTTAAATAGAATATGAGATACTGTGTTATCTTTATCGATAAAGAAAATTTCTACCCATTGTTGATACGGATAATTAAATAAGGGGGCAAAAAAACTTCTGTATGCTAGGACTTCCATTTCTAGGGAATTTCCTAACATATCTGTCTCTCCAATCTTAAATATTCCCGCCTTACAATCCGCTCGATATTGACGCGGAGAACCTGGAAAATGCACAATACCATTGGCCGTTTTTGGTAGTTCAAAAGCGTTCACAAACATTATTATTTTCTCCTTAAATTTTTAGATTCTCTTGGCTTTTTCGTAGTGTAATTATTGGAAAAAAATGCACAAAATAGCGGTAATATCTCTCAACTTATGTTTCCATTGAGATACCTTAATGTGCATTATTAATGAGAGAGAAAAAATGCTTGACTCCCTCATTACTCTTTAGAATTCAGTTACTAACTTAATTCCGTATTTTTCGTCATATAATCGCCAAAAACTATCTTGATATCCCTGACGATACAAGCGATTCGCTGCCCATTGAGGATCTGGTTCCGCACCAATCAAAGCATCAAATTCACCAGCCCCATATATATCTGTGTTTTTGTCTAGTTCGATTTCTAAAGCATTTAATGCTTCTAATCCTCTACTTTCTTGCTCTTGACAAAGATACTGATTTATCATGTAAAGTAATACTCTCAATTTAGTGTTGTTTTAAATGCGATCGCCATTAGGGTACCAACCAATTCCGATCGCATTTGGAAAACTGCAATTAATTAGAGCTTAATAGCTCTAATCAATCCAGTTTTAATATCCAAGAAAATTATACCTTGTGCGCACAAGCTATGCAAGTGGTTTTTAGTCGTACATTATAAAAAAAGAGCGCGGTGTAGTTAATCGGTAAACAAGAGGAAAACTCTCATAATGGCAGGAAAAGGGCAACCATCTGGTTTTGTAGGAAACCCTTCAGGTAAAAATCAGTATGTTGAAAAAAGAGGAGAAGGTAAACGTAAAGAGCGTTTATTACTTAGAGTCACGCCAGAATTTAAAGAAAAAATTAGACAAGCCGCACAACAAGATAACCAATCAATGACTGAATGGCTTGAAAAAGTAGTTAACACTGAGTTACTACGTAAGAGAAGTCAAGCCTCAAACCAATAACTAAAGCCTGAAAACATCGAGGGTCACCACACTTATTCCCTACCCCAATCTCTCTCTAATTTTGATGTCTTGCTGTTTAATCTTAATAATCAACATTCTCCTATTTTTGCGCTTTTTTAAATGGAGATACCTTCATTAAACACCAATAAGGAGAGCGAAAAATTTTGGGGGAGAAGAGGTACATAGTGCGGTAACATAAGCAGATGCTCAATTCCTCTGACCCTCTTATCTACCAATTAAAAATTGTATTGCTTAGCATCAGCCCAATGATTTGGCGGCGCCTACTTGTCAGCAGCGACAGCACAATAGAAGACTTACATTACACAGTTCAACTGGCAATGGGATGGGAAGATCTTCACTTGCACCATTTCATCATTCACGGAAAACAGTACGGAATTACCCAACCAGGTGGCACATTATTTGACGAGCGGGCAAACGAAGTCAGACTCTCGACCTTTGGGTTTAGGGAGAAGGAAAAATTTTTCTACGAATACGACTTCAGCATCTCTCCAGTAATGGGTACATGGCGTTATTGGTGGCGGCATTTAATACGAGTAGAAGCTATCTTAACCCCTGTGCCCAAGAAAATTTATCCAATCTGCACCGGTGGGAAAGGTGTTTGTCCCCCAGAAAACTGTGGTGGACCTTGGGACTTTATGAAAGCAAGAGAAGAATTCTTTATTGGCGATGTAATAGAGCGTTTAGACTCAATGTTGAAAAAGGGAAAATTGGACATGAGTAGAGAGGAAGCCAGGGAACTATTAACTTGGCTTTCAGTTCATCAAAACCATTTCGACCGTCAAAAAGTTAACCAACATTTACTACAGTATGCGAATGGGGGTAAAGAGTCGATCAGAAGATGAGGAGGAGATAGGGTGAAAATCAAAATCCAAGTAGTTGTCGAATCAGAGCATGGCGAACGCCAAATTGTCCAAGAAGTTACGCAAATTAATCGTGATTGCTTGCAACCAGAAAATTTAGGACTTAGCTTAGCAGAAGCCAAAACGTTGTTAAAAAATACTCAACAGGTCTTGGTTAAGCAGCAAATAGCCGAATATGAAAAACAACATTCATCATGCCAGCAGTGTACAAAGAAGCTACGGCATAAAGACAAGCGCACAATTATATACCGGACGCTGTTTGGTAAGTTGAAGTTAAAATGTAATCGTCTATTTCACTGTACTTGTAATCCACAACAGACTCGTAGTTTTAACCCCATAGCCAAGTTACTACCCGAACGCACATCACCGGAACTGCTGTACCTAGAATCAAAGTGGGCCTCTCTGATGTCCTATGGACTTTCCAGTAAAATCTTGCAAGAAGTGCTGCCGATAGAAGGACAAATAAACGCTACATCAATACGCAACAATCTACAAGCATTGGGGAAACGCTTGGAGTCGGAGTTACCAGAAGAAAAGGGAATATTGATTGAAGGGTGTCAAAGGGACTGGGATAAGCTTCCCAGACCGGATTTACCAATAGTAATCGGTATGGATGGAGGTTATGTGCGTTTCTATGATAGGAAATCATCTGAATCAGGACATTTTCAAGTGCTCGCAGGCAAGAGTATAAAAGCCGATGGGACATCCAAGTGTTTTGGAATGGTTTATTGCTATGACACTAAGCCCCAACGTCGCGTGTTTGAGGTCTTGAGATCTCAAGGAATGCAGATGAACCAACAAGTTACATTTTTATCAGATGGAGAAGAGAGCATACGTGACCTACAGTATTATCTCAATCCCAATGCGGAACATATACTTGACTGGTTCCACATTACAATGCGAATAACCGTAATGACACAAATTGCCAAGGGCATAACTAAGGAAGATTTGGAAACTGGTATAACGAGCGAATTTCTTCAAGAAAAACTGAACAGGCTAAAGTGGAGTTTATGGCACGGGAATGTCTTTAAAGCCTTAGGCAAAATTGAAGATTTAATTGATAGTGGCAGTGCCTTAGCTTCAGATGATTACGATCGACAACCAAGTCTTGAGGCACAAAAACTTTGCTCCCATTTAGAGGAGTTTGAAACTTACATTTCAAATAACGGAGAGTATATTCCCAATTATGGCGAACGCTACCATAATGGAGAAGTGATTTCAAGTTCATTTGTCGAGTCGGCCGTCAATCAAGTTATCAGTAAGCGATTCGTCAAAAAGCAACAAATGCGATGGACTCCAGAAGGTGCCCATCTTTTAATCCAGGTGCGAGCGCAAGTTTTAAATCAAGAGTGGAGTAGTAAATTTAGGCAATGGTATCCTGGATTGACAGTCAATAGTATTGAAGAGCGGCCAGTGCTTCATGCCGCTTAAATATTTTAGTTAGAATCTTATTTAATTAACTTAAAAAGTACAAATCTCTTTCAGCTTAATTTTTACCAACAAATGAGTGTAAGTTGGTAAAATTAGGTTATACCTCCCAAGCTTTTCAGGAGTTTGGGTTATGACCAAAAAACTAGTCCAACTAACGAAAGTTGGTAAAACAGAAAAACAACAGCGCCAATCTCCTAACTCTCATAAGTATTCCGAGGTGAGAATTAGGGAGCATTTGTTGCCACAAGAAGTTGAGGTGATGCGGTCAGCCATCAAACAATCGAAGGGTCGCCATGCTCACCGAGACTCAACCTTAATTTTGCTCATCTACCGTCACGGATTGCGAGTCTCAGAGGCAGCAGCGTTGCGATGGGAGCAGATAGACTTTAACGGTGGAACGATTTATGTAAAGCGAGTTAAAAAAGGAACCCCTTCGGTTCACCCACTTTATTCTGACGAGATTCGCTCTCTGCGCAAGCTTCAACGAGATTATCCGCCTAGTCCCTATATATTCCAGTCTTCTCGATGTGGACCGTTAGCAAAAGATACAATCAGTGGGCTTGTTGAACGAGCTGGCAAGTTAGCGGCTCTACCTTTTCCCATTCATGCACATATGCTGCGGCATGGAACAGGTTACTATTTGGCGAATAGAGGTACTGATACTCGGACAATTCAGAGCTACTTAGGCCATAAGAATATCCAACATACAGTGCGTTACACTCAACTGGCATCTCGGCAGTTTCAAGGACTTTGGGATGATTAACCTAATTAATCTGCTTTAATCTTTGGTTGTCGCCAAGCTCATTGCCCAGCTCCCCCAAAATTTTTCGCTCTCCTCTTTCTGAAGTTAATGAAATGGTTTTATCTCTATTTTTATTCACCACTAAAATTACTCCAGAAAAAGTACTTGAAGCCATGAATTAGGTCACTACTGATACTCTTAATAATTGGATAAATGAGGTCTTTGGTAAATCGATGCTGGCCAAAAGAAAGGAAACTTTTTCTAATATTTGATTTTCTTAAATACTATATGTTAATTTAACTAATTTTTTTAGTGAATTGAGCGGATAGAAGTAAGATTCGCTTTTTGGCCTTTTCTCTCGATCTATTAGTCAACCCGTTCGTTTTACACGCCAGCGTCAAAACTTTTATAGAATTTGGGTATGAGCTGAAAGTCGTTTCATCAACAACTCAGGCCAAATCTGTTAAGCCAAAAAGGACTCCCTCTCTAAAAATAAAGCATCTATCGATAAGTGGTCTGATTTGACCTGAATCTCGGCTCAACCTCTAAATAAGTTATAAATATTGAGAGTTAAGATCAAGATCGTGCTCATTGGCAAGACACTGCGCAGTCGGTACAAAATCATTAAAAAATTAGGTAGTGGCGGATTTGGAGATACTTATTTAGCTATTGATTCCGACCTACCAAGTCATCCCCATTGCGTAGTCAAACATCTAAGAGCTCAAAACTTCAATTGTGCAGTTTTTCCCATAGCCAAAAATCTCTTTGAAAGAGAAGCAGAATTTCTTTATCGCCTCGGCTCACACGATCGCATCCCTCGCTTATACGCTCATTTTGAGGAAGAAGGGGAATTTTATCTAGTTCAAGAATTTATCGAAGGAGTAGATCTGACTCATGAAATACTTCCAGGAAAACCTTGGAGCCAAGAGCAAACCGTTAAACTACTACAAGAAATATTAGAAGTTTTAGCCTTCGTTCACCAACACAATGTCATCCATCGGGACATTAAACCGCCAAATATCATTCGGCGCTCACGAGATAGAAAGCTAGTATTGATTGACTTTGGTGCGGTTAAATCTTTACGTGCTTTGAGTGTTGATGCTCAAGGAAAAACTAACCTGACCGTTGCCATTGGTTCCCCAGGATATATGCCTTCCGAACAATATCATGGTAGACCCAAATTAGCTAGCGATATATATGCGGTGGGAATGTTAGGGCTCCAAGCTTTAACCGGAGTCAACCCCAACCAACTCCAAGAAGAGCCGACAACTGGAGAAATTATCTGGCGAGATTGTGCAAGACATGTCAGCGCTGCCTTTGCAAATGTTTTAAATACAATGGTACGCTACCATTTCCGTGAGCGCTATCAAAACGCAAAAGAAGCCTTGGCAGCACTCAATTCTACTGTAATATCCTTGCCACAAGTTGCAACTTCATCCCCAGCAACCACTGTTGCTGAACCAATAATTATTTCTCGTTCCACCATACCTAAGATAGAACAAGTCTGCTCACGCTCTTGTGACAAGATTCAAAACCTCTACAGTAAAATCCAGTTATTGAATCTTCAGCAGATTGATGTCGAGAGGCTTTACGTAGATGTTTATGTACTAGAAACACCTTCTTATATTTACCCCGCTACTATTCCCGAGCTGCTAAAAGTATCTGATATACGAGAAAACTTCGCTCGTTTGGGATTAGGACGGAGAGGGAAGCGATCGCCAGGATTAGAAGCAGCCAAGCAGCACCCTAGACTAATGATATTAGGTAAACCTGGCTCTGGCAAAAGCACCTTCTTGAAACATATAGCAGTTGCCTGCTGCAAAGGAGAGTTCCTAGTTGGTTACATCCCGATTTTTATTGAACTGAGAGAAATTGATGTCAGTAATTTCAATCTATTCAATAAAATTCATCAAGAATTTGAACTGGATAACGAAAAAGAAACTAAAAAAGTTCTCAAGAACGGTGAAGTTTTAATCTTACTAGATGGACTGGATGAACTTGCTAGTCAGTTTAGAAAAACAGTTCAAAAGAATATTCGGGAATTTTCTGAACAATACTACAAGAATTACTTAATCATCACCTGCCGAACTCAAACAACTGAATACACTTTACCTAACTTCAATTATGTTGAGATTGCTGATTTTAACTCAGAACAAGTCGATTGTTTTGCCAATAATTGGTTTTCTACTATTAATGAAATTCCTGAAGTAAAAACAAAACTAAAAACACAGTTTATAGAAAAGCTTAAATCGCCAGAAAACAAGCAAATTGCCGAACTAGCTATTACCCCCATCTTACTGAGTTTGACTTGTTGGATCTTCAGTGAATTTAAAAAATTTCCGCCCAAACGCTCTGATTTATATCAACAAGGAATCAATCTACTGTTAAGCGAATGGGACGAAAAAAAATGGGACGAAGTTATCATACGTGATTCAGGCAGTGAAGTCTATCGAAAAATGTCTGTAGAAGATAGGCAAAAACTCTTGAGCCATATTGCTGCCCGTAAGTTTAAGAAGCAACAATATGCGTTATTTGAAGAAAACGAAATTCAAAAATATATTGCTGAATATCTAAAAATCTCGACTCAAGAAGCTAAAACAATCCCAAAAACCATAGAATTACAACATGGATTATTAGTGGAAAGGGCTAAAGGCATTTACTCTTTTTCTCATCTAACTTTCCAGGAATTTCTAACAGCTCAACATATCAGTGACCAACCTTTATTAGTTGAACAGTTAGTTAAAAACCATCTTACTGATAGCCGTTGGCGAGAGGTATTTCTGCTGTTAGCTGAGCTAAAAGCTGATGATTTGCTCTTGATAATGGAGCAACAAATTCAGACTTACGTTACTACTCCTAAGCTACAGAGTTTACTAGCTTGGGCAGAGCAAATAACAGATACTTCAGAAACCGAGATTAAACCTGTGGGTAAAAGAGCGATCGCCCTGGCCAACGCCCTCGCCAAAGCCTACGCCAAAGCCTTCCCTCTCGCCAACGCCAAGGCCAAAGCCTCCCCCCTCGCCAAAGCCTACGCCAAAGCCTTCGCCTTCATCAAAGCTAATGCCAAAGGCTATGCCAAGGTCAAAGCTCACCCCAAAGGCTACGCCAAGGTCAAAGCCTTCGCCAAAGCCTTCGCCTACACCAACGCCAGCGCCTACACCAAAGCCAGGGCCACCAAAGCCCTCCAGGATTTTATTCTCTACGTCAAGGAAATAAAAAAATTCACAGTTTATAAAAGTATAGACCTTAATGAGTTGGTTGACAAATTGACAAAGCTAAAAGAGCAAATTCCAGAGAAAAATCAACCAATAAAAATCTACGTAGATTTTGCTCACAAGATAATACAGACTGTACTAAATGCTGTCCAGCTGACCACAGAAATGATTGATTTATCCAGAGAAGAAATCGAAGCCTTCGATAATTACTTCGATGCCAATAAGTTCATGATCGATTGCAAAGAAGCAGCATCCCAATTTTCACAAGATACTTGGGACAAAATTGAAGCTAGAATGCTGCTGCCCAAAACTACCTGGAAAAAATTAAAGCAACAATCTTAGGTTCTTCCGATTTATACCATTCAACACCCCACTCTTTCTGACTTTTGCCGAGATCTTTTATTCAAGCACTCGAGCGCTTAACCACCAATTTCCCAAAGGAGATTTTTATACTGTACAGTTTAGTTTAGACAGGGGGGTGGGGTCGAGAACTGTGACTTCCACCATAATTTCGCCGAATTAATATGGCATAAAATTGCTGCACTTTAACGAAAAATCAAGGATATAGCGTTTATTGTCGGCGCTCGATTCCATCATATCTATGTCAAAAGTTCGTAAATTCCACCATAATAATGCCAAAAGTTTTCGAGTTAAATAAGAGCCATTTTCGGCAATGATATGCTGTAAAAAATTGCTTTTTAGTAAATCAAAAAGCACAAAGTCAAGATCATATCAAATAGATGAGAGTAAAATTGGCGCACAAAGAGAACTGAGAGAAAAATACCGTAATTTCCTAATTTATACTCAAAAATCCTGCTAAATAATTTTTCTATGCTCAAAAAATCAAAAATACTAGCAAGGCATCAAAAGCAGAAGACTTTACTGGTGCGATCGATGGTCGAAGTTCTGCTTATACTGGTTGTTTTACAGGTAATAGCTCAGCTACAGCAAGTGCGACCGATTTCTGTTTGTCAGGTCACTTTACTGCTCGAGAGCCGATGCGATCGAGGATGTGAACAGCAAATTTTTAATTGCTAGAAACAGCGATCTTGCGCTGATATACAAAGGTTCTTTAACTATCGACTTTTGACTTATCAACAGAAAAAATCGAACAGTCGCGATCGCTGTTTTTCAATTAAACCGATTTTACCTAAAATTCTGCTCACTCGAGGTGGATAAGTAAATAGGGTTGTATCTCTTGTCCTGACTATATTTGGCTTAATCTCTCTATTTATCAACTTTTTGCTGGCCGCGAGAAATTCAAGCATAACCTTGCATTTTCGGCAAAATTATCGTGGAAGTCACATTTTTTTCAGCTAAATTAGGTAGGCTCTAACCTGTTATTAATAAGCTTTACTATAGATCTAGTATGTATCTAGCTGAGGTTTTTTGGGCTCTTAACTCTAAAAAATAATGGCACTTAAATCTCAATATTTATTAGC
>JASJDA010000297.1 GCA_030065755.1 Prochloraceae cyanobacterium
CATCGATCGAAGCAAGGTGGCATAGCTGCGGGGGTTGTTTCTTTCATCGAGAGTTAGGGGACAGGAATAACGTGAACGTGAGCCTTTATAAACATTATAGCTTGTTTTTACTATTATTTTTGTTTAAGTACCGTTATTCCGCCTCGATCGTAGTTATCCCGTCTCGATCGCAGTTATTCCGCCTCGATCGTAGTTATCCCGTCTCGATCGTAGTTATCCCGTCTCGATCGTAGTTATCCCGTCTCGATCGCAGTTATTCCGCCTCGATCGTAGTTATCCCGTCTCGATCGCAGTTATTCCGCCTCGATCGTAGTTATCCCGTCTCGATCGTAGTTATCCCGTCTCGATCGCAGTCTCCCGTCTCGATCGTAGTTATTCCGCCTCGGTCACGTAGCTTATGTAACTAAACCGTTTAGTCAACAGAGGGGCGAGTATAGCTCCTGCGGAGCCATACTCGCAATTACTATCAGTTTTGCAAGTAAAGTTCGGGAGAACCTTTAATCTTTTCTGGGGAATATATTTATGAGCACTTTCAACTTCACCTGAACCAATAGGTAATCCTAAACTCTTAAACTTATCATAATGAACACAGTCTTTAAACCGAATTAAATAGTTAGCTAAATTTTCAATTTTTTTAGCGCTTGGTCCTTGATAATCTTGTAATTTGTTAATAACCAGTTCTACCTGACCTGAATCAATTAGACTTAGAAGAAAATCCTTAACAGAAGTTATAAGATTTTTGGGCAGATCCATGGCATCAACACCTTCATAAATATGTTTTGTAAGATGAGGACGATCTAAGATAAACTGAAACGGAGAAAAAGCCTTTTCAAGTGATTCTTTAAGACCAGTTCCTCCATCTGAAACAGTGAAAATTTGTGACTCAGAAAACCAACCTTGGTCGTAGGCAGCACCAATAAGTTGTTCTATTATTTCAGGATATTTAGCCATTTTAGCAACATAGGTGCGTTCTTTTTTCTTCTCAACTGGACGTGCAAAAGCTACTCTAGTTTCTTTCCATTCAATTTTTCTTGAAGATTTTTTGATTTTACGAACCTTGGTTAATCCGACTCGCTCGCTTGGAACTTTTACCCCTGTTCTCAGATGACAACCATCTAATTCTAATAAAATTCTTTCAGTTTTTTTATTGCTCTTGCTCTGGTCTTCTTCAATAGAATTTTCTAGTCTTTTTTCAACAAATTTTTCTGATAAATATGTGACTTTTAGAACTTCTCTTCTTAGTTTACTTTTCTCGACCTTAAAGCCCTGCAAATCTTTTATTTTTAATAAGGAACCCTTCTATACCGATAGGTTAATTGCGAAGGGACATAATTATTTGAAAAAGGGTTCCTTATTAAAAATAAGAACATCGGTCGCCGTAATGTTCTTCAAAACGTAGACTAGCTTGATTAAAAGATTCTTCAACCCCAAAATCCGCTAAAGCTTTTGTTAAAGCTGTAGAATGTTTTCCAGCAGTTATTCCTAATCCTTCGGCTACAGGACGCATCCCTTTTTTCTGTTTTTTATTCCAAAGATATGGTGATTCTATCTCTAATTCACCAAAAATCGTTGTATATTTAATTGTAGGACGACGCTGTATTTTCCAACCTGGGGTTTGAGCTTGAGTTGTTACCTGAGTAATTAACATTGTCAACAACATTGACATTACTCTCAAGCCAATTACACGTAATAATGATAATAAATCTGTATCAATTTCAAAGACTTTGTCTTTCAAATTTTCTTCTCTGGCAGCGATCGCTTCAAAGATAATTTGACTAACTTTTTCGATCACTACAGTATATTTTTGAGTCATGGCAATGTCTCTAATTAACGTCTTTTAATACATTGCCTTTTTTATTTTTAGGGAGACAACTTTTTTTTAGCGCTCCCAAAGGAAGCAGCTTTGCGGCACGCCCCTAAACATAATACATGGGGAGAGGACGCAGTTCTCTCCCCCCCCTTTTAAAAAAACTAAACGGTTTAGTTGGCAAGAGGGGCGTTTGCGGATACGCCAGCTCCCAGAGCCCCAGCAACTGTTTTTGATTGCACCCCAAGAAGAACTACTGAAACAGTCAATAGTGCAGTTTAAAAAAGCCCATACAGGTGGGATAACTGCACCTCAAAACTTAGAAGCTTCAATTAACCAAGCCAAGGGAACGGGACAGCCTCTAGCTGACCAAATTCGAGGTCCGATGGAACAAGCATTTGGGACTGATTTTAGTCAAGTTAGGATTCACACGAATCTCCAATCCGATCAACTAAATCGTTCACTCCAAGCTCGTGCTTTTACTACAGGACAAAATCTCTTTTTCCGGCAGGGTGAGTATAACCCTGGAAGTTCTAGAGGTCGTGAGTTGTTGGCACATGAGTTAACGCACGTGGTACAACAACGTCAGAGACATGACATGTCCAACGTGCAGACAAATGAGCTTATAGAAACTGAGTTAGGCATCGACCTTGAATTTAACTTACAGTTAATACTGGGTGCCAAGCCTGAATTGGGTTCCGCGAATATAACCGAGGAACAACGACTTATGTCGAGAGCCTGGTGAGCAACCGCAAAACCATAGAACCACGACGGCTTGGGTACGCGACCCCAGATGGTACCGTTACTTACTATGCCAAGCGTAAAGGGTTGTGGCAATGGATAACCAAGTAATACCAATTTCTTAAAATCTGGGCGTTGCTGCTACAAATCTCCCCAAGGTTATCGATCGTCATTCTCAATCTCTTAGCTCTGGTTCTAACGGATTTTGTGGGGAGTATAAATACTTAACGTGAGTTCGACGAAGCTAGAAAGACTGAAATCAAGCAAGGGTAGTTGGGGTATGTCTCCGCCGTGCGTATCGACATACCCCCCCCCTTACAGACTAAACGGTTTAGTCTGTTAAGGGGAGGGAGAGAACTGCGTCCTCTCCCTCGATCACTTGCTGACTGCCTCGCGCCGCTACGCGGATCTCTGCGAGATCGCCTGCTAACTTCTTCAAATTAAACTACTATGACAAAGTTAGAAAAGAGCAGGAGGCAAAGCTGGTAAACCTTTTGGTTCTAACTCACGGTTCGCTCATTTTTTCTGGAGTTAGAAAAAATAGGTATTAATGAGTAATTTTGCTGGCAAATTAAGAAAAATACCCCCAAATATAGAAGCATATTTTTACAGAATATCTGTCAAGCATAGTGAAAAGTAAAACTGTGTAAAAAACTCTATCAAAAACCCAATTGTGTCCTCAATTTTTTCTGTTTATTTGACATCATCGCAGGTTTTTGTGTATCATAAAAATACTAGATTAAATATATTGCCCTAACTGGGTGTAGATCTCTGCGGGGATTTCGAGTAAGGTTAAAATTTCCTGTTGCAGTGGAGAGAGTTGTTCTATCTGAGAATTAACTTGACTCTCAACAGTGACACTGACTCGGTTAATTTCTTTGAATGCAGATAGCAGTTGTTCAGCAGTAGGTCTATGGGTGCGGCGTTTGGGATTACCTGCATAGAGTCCCGATAGCTTCTGTTTCTTATCGGCTAAATGACGACGCACTTGAAATTCCAGTAAGGTTAAAACACGCAAGGCGATCTCGAAGAGATCCGCGTAGCGGCGCGAGAGCAAACGAATCAGTCCTTTGATGTGGTCTTCCCGCTGCAGATAAATAGGGGTTAAAGATAAAGGAAACCCTTTAAATCGTCCAAACCCTCTTTCCATCAAGTATTCATCTCGATACGCCACCACCCCGTCAGCTAGTGAGAAGCTTTTCTCTGGGTGGTTAGTAACGTAAACACGCCAGCCAAACATAGCAATCTTTTTCTCGATCGCTTCAGTATTGGCAGAGAATTTTAATTCGCAGTGAGATTCCTTAACGATTTTAGCAGGACGATCGCGATATGCTCTTTTTAAACGCGGTTCGGTAATAAGTTGAAAATCTAGATTGAACAAACCTTGGACGAGGGTATTCAAGCAGAATCGCTTCAACTGCTTCTTGCCAATCAGCGATACTAGAGAGCTTCTTTTTCCCACGACAGGGTTTACCCAACTCTGATAGAGCCGCTTCAGCTTTTGATAAACGAGTTCTTAAAGATTTTTCGGATGAAACTGCGCTTTTAAGACTTCGCACCACGAACATTCGTTCAGTCCAAGTGTACTCTTTCCCTTCCAACGAAGTTGTACAGCTTCGCGAACATTCATAGCCAACGGCAATTTTTTCTGTTTTTCCGTTGGCATAATCGTAGTCGATCGTTGTTAATTCAATAGTTTTCTTCCAGACTGGTTCAAGTAAGGATTCGAGTTGCTCGCTATTTAGTTGTGTAGCACTTAAAGGGCACAGATAATAATCACCACCCGATGCTAGATGCGCTCTGGTGGCGATCCGGCTCGCCGGATCCGCGTAGCGGCGCGCCGCCATTTTACAATCCCCGATGTAGAGATGTCCCCGATTGCTTAAAGTATCTCTGACTCGTTCAATAGCTGGAACATACAGTGGATCGTCAGCAGAATTTCCTGGTAAGACTTCTGTCACCAGCGGCATCCCAAGAGGATCGATCGTAGCTAGCATTATTTTTACTTGAGCCAAGTCTGGTCGATAGTCCTTGCTATGACCCCATTGAAACAATCCGTCGTCTGTTATCCCACAGTACCCACTTGCTGTTGTAGTATCGAGACGAATCTTTTCTTTTTGTAGATCGTAGACTCGCACTAAAGAGCTTCCTAGCTCACTCTCAAATTCTTGCCAACTTCCATCATCACTTAAGTAACGTAAAACTGCTTCGAGGCGATCGTCCGTGAAATCTAGCGCTTTCAGGGACTGTTTTGTACAAAGAGCTAAAGTTTTCTGGCGTTTTTCTACCCAATCCTGCACATAACTTAAACGATGGTCCCCTTGGGAGAGGATATAGCTTAACCAGATCTCTGTACACCATCCCAGTGAGAGACCTTTCCAGTTCCCACTCGTTTTCAAAATGCTTATCCAGTAAATCTTGTACACCCATTCTCTCTAACTGGGCTAGCAGTAGAGGAATATCATCAACTCGTTCTGACTTTACGGCTAGGGGTTTATTCATAGAGTCTAGTTTAACCGACTCTACAGCTTATGATGAAAGGCTCACCCAAAAGCAGTTGCCGCTATGCCGATGGGCTTGCGTGTCGGCATAACCCCCTCCTGTCGACTAAACCGTTTAGTTATCTATGTAGTTGCCGAATCGCCAATTACTTTTGACTGCACACTATGCTGAAGGCTGAAGGCAATTTTTCGCTCCTCCAGAAAAAATGAGCGAACCGTGAGTTATTAGCTTTCTGGCTCTATTCAAAAACTTTTTTCTTAAATCGTTTAGGTAGATATTATTCTGTAGTTTTAAATTGACTGTTGTAATGATTACTTCACTGTCCCACCTACGGTCAGTAGCTTGATATGAAATAGTCTGTAAACTTTCTCTTCTTTCTTCATAAAGAAGATATTTACCAGTTTGTAAGCTTTTGCCGACTAAAGAGCTCATAACTATAGGTATTAGCGAGTAAAAAAGCCCACGAAATCTGGACTCAGGGTCTCGCATCGAAGATAAAAAGCGAAAAATATATTTTAATTAACTCTAATTATAATCGTGCTGAAAGCGACGAACAATTCTCATAATGAGTTTAAACTAGAAAAAAGTTTTTTTTTGTAGAAGAGGAACCAAATATGAAACTTTATACCACGCTCTTTGGTGTTGCTGGTTGCATTTTTGCTTCCCTCGTTAGTTGTCACAAAGATCCCATCAATGCAACTATGACGATGGATGAAGCGTCATTAAGTAACAAGATAACTGAAACTTCTCGTCAAACTAAAACAAATAATAATGTTCGCTTCATTTGTGCATCTGGTTACGATCGAGACAGTGACAAGCACTACCCGACTACATACGCTTGGACATCACGAGGGAAAATAGCTATTGTGCGTTGGAAATCTGAGTGGTTTGAAAGCAGCCAGTGGAATCCTCAAAGCCGTTGTGAAGTGGTATCACCCCGTTTTCAACAAGCTTACAACAACGGCAGTATGAACTTTTTTACCTATAGTTGGCAAAATAATCAAAAAGTTGTCTGCACTGCTTATCAAAAGGGTGGTGATTGCGTTACTATGCTTTTTACCTTAAGACCTGAAGACGATCCAGTTGAGACGATCGCAGACTTAACAGATATCCTCAACGGACGCTCTACTTCACCAGCACAACATAGTTCGGGTGAACAGCGAGTTTATTTCAAGATTGTTAATATTGACAGATTTCTGCAAAAAGCACCAGTTGAGAAGGATTGAACGAAGGCAGAGGGCAGATGCCTGACAAACTAGGCGGTTAAACCAGTCGCCACTCCTCTCGAGCCAACTGAAAACTGTCTAGTCGAATGCTGAGTATCAGGGGAATTTTCAACGATAAGCACTGAGTGTTAAAAATTACTTCTTAGAACATCTTTTAATCGATAATAATGCTTAAACTTAACATGGGACATTTTGCTGCCAAAACTATCTTTATTGCTAGTCTCAATACTCTTCTAATTGCTTCTGGGGCTCAGAGTCAATTATTAGAAGTATCTCAACCTGTCAATTCTGTGTCGCTCGGTCAAACCTTTTCAGACAAACAAATCCAAGAATTAGCCACCAATCCCAGCCCAATTAACCTGACTGAAAAAATAGATAGAATTGCTCAGCAAATAACTGTTAGGATTGACTCACAAAAAAATGGTAATGGTTCGGGGGTAATTATTGGCAAAAAGGGACAAACTTATTATGTCGTAACTGCTAAACACGTAGTTAAAAATCCAGACCAATATCAAATTATTACCCCAGATGGAGAGAAATATCCTCTCAAAACTGAAGATATTTTGACTTCAGGGGGTTTAGATGCAGCCATAATTAAATTTAGAAGTCCTAAAAGCTATCAACTAGCAATAATTGCTACATATGATATTGACTTTGAAACAAGACAATGGGTCTTTCTTTCTGGTTTTCCAGGTTCCTTAAACGGAACTCGTAAATTAACCTCTGGTTTCCGTTTTAGTCGCGATCGAGGATTGCTCAAAACAACAGACAATTTCACTCTTGAAAATAGCACCACAGGTTATGAATTAATTTACACTAATCTCACCCAACGTGGAATGAGTGGGGGGCCACTCTTAGATGCCAATGGTCAAGTAATTGGTATTAATGCAGCGGTTGAACAAGACACAAGGGGTGCTGAAATCGGTTATGCTGTTGGAGTGCCAGCCTCTAATCTTATTACATTAGCAAAAACAAAGGGAATCCCATTAGAGCAATTAAATATTACCACTATAGCACCATTACAATTAACTCAAGCTGAAGTTGCTAGTCTTAAAACTCATCCCTCATTTGCTGTGGACAAACCACCCAGCAATGCTAAAGCCAGTGATTGGCTGACTTATGGCAATCAACTCTGGCGCTTGGAAAAATTTAACGAAGCTATTAGTGCTTTACAAAAGGCAATTAAGTTAAAGCCTAAATTGTCTCAAGCTTATTATGCTTTGGGTTTAGTTTACTATTCTGAAGCTCAATATCAAGAAGCGCTGCAACAGTTCGATAAGGTTATTAAATTAGAGCCTTATTATTATCCAGCTTGGCGCGAAAAAAGTGTCATACTATCTCAATTAGAAAAATATCAAGATGCTCTAATTGCAATTGATAAAGCAATTGAGACGGCGAAGGAGTACTCATACGATGATTTTAACCTTTACTTGTCGCGAGGCAATATTTACTCTAACCAGAAAAAATGGAAATTAGCCATTGCTGATTACAATAAAGCCATTCAAATCAATAGTAATTTAGCATCTCCTTACTACAATCTCGGCAATGTTTACTTTTATCAGAACCAATGGGAATTAGCCATTGCTGATTTCAATAAAGCCATCGCCAAAAATCCCTATTTACGTGCTGCTTACAACAATCGCGGGTTTGTTTATGTCAAACAGAAAAAAGAGGAATTAGCCATTGCTGATTTCAATAAAGCTATCCAAATCTCTCCCACTCATGTTGATGGTTACAACAATCGCGGGGTAGTTTACAAAAACCAGAAAAAATGGGAATTAGCCATTGCTGATTTCAATAAAACCATCTCGCTCGCTCCTAATTATGCTTATGCTTACTTAAATCGTGGCAGTGTTTACTCTGACCAGAAAAAATGGGAATTAGCCATTGCTGATTTGAATAAAACCATCCAAATCGCTCCCGATTATGCTGATGCTTACAACAATCGCGGCAATGTTTACTTTAAGCAGAAAAAATGGGAATTAGCCATTGCTGATTACAATAAAGCCATTCAAATCAATCCTAATTTCTTCCAAGCTTACACTAGTCGAGGGTTAGTTTACGATAACCAGAAAAAATGGGAATTAGCTCTTGCTGATTACAATAAAGCCATACAAATCAACCCTAATTACGATCTTGCTTACTATAATCGCGGCGTTGTTTACTCTTATCAGAAAAAATGGAAATTAGCTCTTGCTGATTACAATAAAGCTCTCCAAATCAATCCCGATTATGCTGATGCTTACAACAATCGCGGGTTAGTTTACTTTTATCAGAACCAATGGGAATTAGCTCTTGCTGATTACAATAAAGCTCTCCAAATCAATCCCGATTATGCTGATGCTTACAACAATCGGGGCAATGTTTACAAAGACCAGAACCAATGGGAATTAGCTCTTACTGATTACAATAAAGCCATCGAAATCAATCCTAATTTGGCTCAAAGTTACAACAATCGCGGATTAGTTTACCTAAACCAGAACCAATTGCAATTAGCCCTTACCGATTACAATAAAGCTCTCCAAATCAATCCTAATTTTGCTCAAGCTTACTACAATCGCGGGTTAGTTTACTCTTCTCAGAACCAATGGGAATTAGCCATTGCTGATTATACTAAAGCCATCTCGACCGAGCCTAATTTTGCTCAAGCTTACAACAATCGCGGATTAGTTTACCTAAACCAGAATCAATTGCAATTAGCTCTTACTGATTACAATAAAGCCATCCAAATTAATGCTAATTTTGCTCAACCCTACCTTGGTAGGGGATGGGTTTGGATGCAGTTAGGAGAGAAACAAAAAGCGCTTAACGATCTACAAACAGCCGCACAACTGTTTTACCAACAAGGAAATATGCCTGCCTATCAACAAATTATGAATACGATCGCACAAATACAACAATAGCTCTATGTTTGAAAACATCAATTTGACCCTTCGAGCGGGATTTTATGATTCCAGTCACAGACCCAACGGCGATCGAAGATAGATTTATAAATAAGGTTCTGGACTTCACGGGGCTACTAACCAAAAGCAAAGCCCTGTCAGGCTTTCATTTGACACGGCGGTGTTGATGAAAGAATGTTTGTAAGGGAAGTCGTTATTGAGAATAACCTGCTAGTACTTTTGCACTGTTTTTCTGAACCACAATCGAAGGGGTAAGAACACGATCGAGAAAATAAGCAAGCGATCGAAGAAATAGGCAAGCGATCGAAGAAATAGGCAAGCGATCGAAGAAATAGGCAAGCGATCGAAGAAATAAGCAGGCGATCGAAGAAATAAGCAGGCGATCGAAGAAATAAGCAGGCGATCGAAGAAATAAGCAGGCGATCGAAGAAATAAGCAGGCGATCGAGCGATGAATTGTTAGTTTTTGAGTCACTGAGAAATAATATAAATTATGTGATAAAGAAGAAGTTTATCTATAAATTTCTTCAGGAAAAAATGTTGACTGAATCAGCTTTACAACAATTCCAAAAATATTTAAGTGAATCTCAAATACAAACTTTAAAAATATTAATTTTGCTATTACAAGTACATAAACAGGTAAGAATTGAAAGATTAGCGGCTTGTTTACCTATTCCTATACTTTATGAAAGTCGCCGAAAACATCTGCAAAGATTTTTAGTTTTACCTAATTTGAGTATTGTGTTATTTTGGTTTCCTATTATCAAGTCAATAATTGAAAAAGAATTTACCTCTTTGACAACTTTAATCTTAGCTCTCGATCTCGAAGAGATCCGCGTAGCGGTGCGTACTAATTGGAAGAACAATAATGTTTTAATGCTCAGTGTAATTTGGAAAAATCG
>JASJDA010000298.1 GCA_030065755.1 Prochloraceae cyanobacterium
TCTTCAGGCAAATCGTTGAAGCTCGTTAGATCTTCAATGATGATGTCTAACTTGCTGCCTAGTTGATTAACTTTATGTTCTAAGCGATCGAATCTTTTATCGTGACGTTCTAAATGTCGTTCAATTTGTTCAAAGGCTTCGCTGATTCTCCCATTAGGTTCGACATCTACTTCCAGTGTTTTAAGCCTTTCTCTAAGGTTATTAATTAACCTTTGCTGCTGATTAATTCTCTTATTTTGTTCTCGATCTTGTTCTTCCATTAAGATAATCCGATCGAGTTTTTAACTAATTGGGCATCCCAAGATCCAATATCTACAAAAGGAGAGAGAAGGTAATTAACTTATTCTCTCTTCCCTCTTCCTTCAATCGAAGCAAGTTAAATCAGTTATCAGTTATCAGTTATCACTGTGCGCAGTAATGGACTGTTACCACGCTCTGATTAGTCCTAATTATAGAATTAGGGGACTTTTCATCCCACTCACAACTGATAACTGTTTACTGATGACTGATTACTGTTAATCTAGTTCGAGAAATTTTTCCAATGCTGCTACCATCTTAGGAGGCCAGCGTCGGGTTGTTTTCAACCAATCAACGTCTGAATAGCGATTGTCAAGACCGACTACTGCTACCCAGTTACTTTCTGCTTCTCCCTCTTTACCTTTTTCCCAAAGAACGGCAGTCAGAGCAGCGCGCATGTCGGGAAAGTTAGGATATTTGCGAACTAAATCCCGCATGGTGGAGAGTGCTTCTTCTTTTCTTCCTGTCTGATAGAGAGCCAGGGCCGTATTAGCGCGAGCAAAAGCGTACTCAGGAGCCAGTTCGGCAGCTTCTTGATAGTCTTCGAGTGCTTCTTCCCAGCGTTGCTGTCCTGCTTTGGCATTGCCTCGGTTGTTATAAGCGATCGGATCTTCTGGGTCGATTTCTAATACTCGATTATAATCGGCTATTGCCTCATTATAGTTTCCTTGTCCCTCTAAAGCTATACCTCGATTGAGGTATGGATCTGGAGCTTCAGGGGCTAGTTCGATCGCCCGATCGAAATCGGAGATCGCTTCGTCTAATTTATTTTCGCTGACGAAAGTATTGCCTCGATTGCTCCAAACTGCGGGGTTATTGGGAAATTTTTCGATCAGCTCAGTCCAATAGCCTTCTGCTTTCTCGAAATCGCCACTTTCTATGGCGGCTATGGCTTTTTCTGCCGTCTTTTCCCCCCACTCCAATTGTTCTTCACTTATGGACGTTTCTGCTTCCTGGGCGATCGCAGGTAAATTATAGCTAAAAACCAATACCACACATACTAAGCTTAAAATCCAGCGAATCATTATTATTTTTTTTCCTTTTATTTTAATATTGTTATCTTAACCCGAATAAAAAAAAAACTAATTCGCTATTTATTTATTCAGAAGAAGAGGGAGCAATTAAAAACTTATACACCAGGTATAAAATTCCTCCTAAAATACCAATAAACAGCAGGGAACTCAATAACTTGAAGAACGAGCTAAGTAGGGAAATTCCAAGTATTGCTCCAACTACGAGAACACCCGCTTTTCCTACACTTGGCAGGCGCTCGAACCATTTTTGAATAGAACCAAAAAAAACTTCTAAATCTGAATTTTGAGATTTGTCGGCAAATTTCTCTGGCTGGTATCTTTCTTTAGTGACTTGGGGTTCAGAAGACGTTTTGTCGATTTCCATCTCTAATTCCCGCAATTTCTTTTCGAGATCTCGATCTTCTTGTGGATTCATAATTCTTCTCTCTATAATTCAGTGTTCAAATTTTAAAGTGGTACATTATCTAAATTTTCAGGGTCTATTTATTTGTATTCTAATTAAAACAGGAGAAAAAAAGACTGAGGCAAAGATAAATATATGTTAGTTTTTACCAGACTAACTCAAAAAATGGTTTTGCCTGTCGTCCTAGCTCTGGCAATACTCGCAGCCATAGCCTTTCCCGCGGAAAGCAAGCCAATACAAGTAGGAAATAGATTTAATTCCCATAGTGTTAGAGGTCGTTCTGGCGGCGCTATTAACAGTGGTGACTGTGGTTTCATTTCTCAACAGCCCAGCCAGGTCGTCAATGTTACTCAACGTATGAATTATATGCAGGTGCGAGTAAGAGCTTCTGGCGGTAAACCAACTTTATTAATCAGAGGTGCTAATAGACGTTTTTGTTCCATAGCAGATGATGTTTCTGGTGTCAATCCACAAATTTCTGGAGTGTGGGTTCCAGGTCGATATTTAATTTACGTCGGCGATCGAACTCGTACCAGGCACCCCTTTACTCTAACTATTTCTAAGTAGAAAAGTTAACTATCTCCCAACAAAGCTGCCAACAAAGCTTTTTGGGCATGCATTCGATTCTCTGCCTGATCCCAAACTCTGGAGTGTTTTCCTTCTAAGACTTCAGAGGTAATTTCTTCGCCTCGATGTGCGGGCAAACAATGCAGCACAATAGCATCTTTTTCAGCATAACTTAGCAACTGCTCGTTGACTTGATAAGGTTGAAACACGGGAATTCTTTCATCAGCAGATGTTTCTTGTCCCATACTTGCCCAAACGTCGGTGTAAATAACTTGGGCTCCACGGACAGCAGCAATAGGATCGTTGCCAATACTAATCTGCGCGTCATTGTTAGCAATTTGTTTTGCTTTTTCGACGATTTCGGGTTTAGCTTGATAGTTATTGGGAGTAGCTAAGCGCACATTCATCCCCATCAAAGCACCTCCTAGCAATAAAGAATGAGCTACATTATTGCCATCACCTAGAAAAGTTAGATTAATCCCAGAAACAGTACCGAAGCATTCTTTTATGGTTAATAAGTCGGCAAGAATTTGACAGGGATGTTCTAAATCGCTTAAAGCGTTGATCACGGGAATCTCGGCGTAGTTAGCAAAAGTTTCTATATCTTCCTGCTTGTAGGTACGAACTGCTAGGATATCTAGATAACGGTCTAAGACCCTGGCTGTATCGGATATGGGCTCTCCTCTACCTACTTGGGTAACTTTAGGGTTAAGATCGAGCGCTTGCCCTCCTAGTTGATACATCGCCACAGTAAAAGAGACTCTGGTGCGAGTAGAAGCTTTGTAGAATAGTAAACCCAAGACTTTATTACAAAGCAACGATCGCTCTCCGCTTTTTAGCTCCTTTGCTAAATGTAATAGCTGTTCGATTTCATCTTTACTTAGGTCTGCTATCCCTAATAAATCTCTTCCTTTTAAGCTTTTTGTCCCCATACCTATTTATTTGCAGAAGCTAATAGAAGAGTTTAAATATATAAGATAAACAATACTTATCTAACTCATCTAAAGAAAAATTTCCAAATCCGATCGACCCCACTGAATGCTTGAATGTAAGACTTTTCAACGATCGCTTCCAAACTAACCTGTTTGCAACGATCGAATTCTTACTCAATATCGTCGAAGTCGAGGGTTTGTTAAGTTTTGTAACTAACAAGTATTTCTACTTGCTCGATCGTCCATAATTATTTATTACAATAATTATCAAATTTTTTAATCTAAAATTCTGTTTTTGAGAAAAAACAAATGTAGCAATTTGGTAACTGTTAAGCTAAAATACTTAAAAAGGCAGTCCTTTTTACAATGTTTAACACCCTAATAAAATAAAAATATCGTAAAATAAGTTTTTGAATTAGCTCTCAGTTAGAATTACTAGAGTATTATTCAAACAGATTCCATTACAATGTGGAAACCATATTTAAGATGGAGTCTTGGGATAGATAGCAAAAGCTATCTATGTTAGAACCAATATGGTTGGAGTCTACTTAAGACATTAACATAAATAAAATTATCTTAATGAAATGGCTCGATCTAACTAATAATTGGTTTAAATCAAAAAAATAAAAAACTAAACGCGCAAGAGCGCAAATTGTCAATAATTAAAATCGATAAAAGCTATCATGAAAGCAACATTTTCTCTGGGTTCTATTGCATGTGTCACTGCTTTAGCTAGCGGGTTTCTACTAGGTTCTATTGATTCCGCTGCTGCTGAATGCAATTATGCAAACAGTAAAGATACGACAACTATAGCTTTATCAGGAAACTCAAGTTTACCCAGTTCGCCTAAAGTAACTTCTAGCCTAATTGGAGTAAAAGAAGGGTTCGATTCCAATTTGATGAATGCGATCGCTTCTGGCGCAGTTACTGTAGCTGGTTTATGTGGGTTAGCTGGATTATCATCTCATTACCAAGAAAAAACTAACAAAAACAATCGCAAAAAATAATCTTTGCAAGTTCCTTCTTAAGTTTTTTACACGAAGTTTTGTCAACCTGACGATCGCGATCGTCAGGTTTATATGCTTTTAGTCAGTTAAACAACAGTAGGTGGCACTGCCACTAAATCGAGATAATCGAAATCTGCGCCTTGAATGCTATTAGCTGTTAGCTTAATCGTATTAGTTCCACCTGCTAAACTCACTGTGCTGCTGTTTATTTCCCAATTTGACCAACTTCCCGTACTCTCAAATGAAATAGAAGGATCGACCACAGCGTTGTTAACGCTCAATTCCATCGGGCGATCGAAATTTCTGCCGTTGGCATAACCAAAGTCGAGGAAATAATTGCCAGCATTAGCTACGTTAACAGTCCATTCTAGAGATACATTATTACCCACACGGCCAGGAAATTCGACAAAACCGGTACCGCTGAAACCTGGATTATCGCTAGCAACATTAAGTCCAACACCTAACAAAGCATCTTCTGCTTCAAATCTAGTCGAAGAAGCGCGGAAACTTTCATTGGGGCCTAGACCGCCGTTGACCAGATTGGGATCCAAGTTAGGATTAGTAGTCAGTAAGATTTTGTCTACAGAAGTTCCTACTTCTCGCATAAAAAGGTTGACAGTGCTTTCGCCCAATTCGGTAATTTGAATAGTAGCCGCAGCGCGACTTCTATTTTGATTGTCCCAACCCCAGTTATTATCGCCAATGCGAATGCGTTCTGCGGTTGCTACTTCTTCTCCGTTCAAACCAACGTGAACGGAATTACCGCCTAAAAAGCCTTCTCTACCCCGTACCCAAACGTAGTAAGTGCCAGTCTCGGTGAAATTAACGCGAAAATCTAACTTAGGACTGTCAACTAAAGGATCCCCAGTGGAAAAATTGGTGTCGATTTGGTCGATAGTAGTGTTGGTCGTGGCAATAGCTTGAACCGCTTTACCTCCGCTAGCAGTAGCATCATTCCTATCTAGCCAGGTAAATCCACCTTGGGAGAGATTCGTATCGTTATTTTCAACTTCGATCGTAACTAAGTTATTTGGACTGCGATCGCTTTGAATTGGATCGAGGATTTCAGGTGCATTGAATTGATAGACGTATACCGCACCTTCGTCACCGCCAAATGCTACTTTACCGTCAACAGAAATATCAATTTTCTCGATCGCTCTGTTAGTGTCTTGTGCTTGTACGTATCCAACTAACGACCAATCTTTTGCTCTATAAATTCTAGCTACGCCGTCAATTAAACCGCTAGTAAAAAGATAGTTACCGTCTGGTGTCCAAGCTATTTCTTCAATAAAAACTCGCCTGTCTCGATCGTCTAAAGGCTGAGGAAGTAAGTTGCCTTGATGTTTTAAGTCTGCTACTAATTCTCCTGTTTGTAGATCGTAGATTAGCACCAATCCTGGAACAGTATTGTCAGGAGTATTAGGACCGTGAGGACCGCGACCGCTTACAGCTACGTATTGATTATCTGGAGAAATGCGAGCAGATTTAGCTATATCAGGGTAATTGTAGTCTCGAATAAACTGCCAATTTTCTGCGGGATTAATACTGTTTCCTGTGGTGTATAGTTGTACTCCACTTTTATTAATAGGCGCTCCGTCGTCTGCTGCTAAGATTAAAAATTCTGAATCTTTGCTCCAGTCTACGGTATTGACTTCGTCGGAACTGGCATTAATTGAAGCAATTTCGACAAAATTATTTTGAACGTCAAAAACTTTAACCATACCGTTAGCAGCAGCAGCCATCCATTTTCCGTTAGGAGAAAAAGCTGCACCATCAGTGTTAGTACCTTGATTGAGATGATAAAGAAGGGCTCCAGTTTTAACGTCCCATACTTTAGTTCCGTTATCGTTAACACCAGTTAGCATTAATTTGTCGTCTACGGAGAAGTCGATCGCGTTAATTTCCCCATCTGATTGATGTCTGCCAGCAAAAGCAATAGTAGTGTGGTTAAATTGCTGTTGTAATGTCAGGTCGGATTCTCGATATAAGTAAGCATTGGCTAAATTATCGCTAGCTGCGAGAAAACTACCATCGTTAGAAAATGCCAGACCATCTGTAGCTCCTAGAGTGCCCGCAGGGTCTACTTGTATTTTATATAAAGGTGTAAGTATAGTTTCGTTAAAAGAGGTGCCAAAGGGTACGAAAATAACCATTTTTTTGTTCCTTTTCTATTATTATTTTGCGGTCGATTTAGGCGAAATTTGCTTAATTTTTTCTGCAAATAAATTAAATTATTTGCTAAAAATATCTCGTATTTTTAGCTAGATATTTTAGTTTTTCTAGACTATTATATTATTCAGGTACATATTTTATTTGGCTATACAAGTTTAGCAATTTAAAGGAGAATTTAAGTCAAAATAATTGGATTGAGCAATACTAATTAATTGCATATAAAACATAAAAAAGCTTCCGAAGAAGCTTTGAAAAGATCGATATTATTCGAGAATAGCTAATCAATAATAAGTAGTCGGACACAATTAAAGTTAACTGTGAGATAAGGGAACAGGGAACGGGGAACAGGGAAGAGAAAAGAGTTTCAGCAACGCCTAACAGTTTTTTACACAGAGTTGTTTATTTATGTCTGACTACTTACAACTAACGAATTTTAAACTACAGCAGGAGGTATTTGTACTAACTCCATGTAATCGATATTGGGGCCTCGAACGCTGTTAGCTGTTAGCTTAATCGTATTAGTTCCGGCAAGCAAATCAACAGAAGCGCTATTCATCTAATTTCGCGCAGGAGACCCCCGACTAAACCCGAAGGGTTAGCGGGGGAGGAATGCGCGCCTCCAATTATGTTTTTACAGAAAAGTATGTTAAAATGTGAAAAATGATAAATTGATTGTTGTAAATGACCGAACGCGCCTACAAATACAGGTTTTACCCAACTTATGAGCAAGAAAATCTCTTGAGAAGGACAATAGGCTGCGTTCGACTTGTTTACAACAAAGCTTTGGCAACTAGAACCGAAGCATGGTACGACAAGAAAGAGAGAGTTGGTTACAAAGAAACCTCTAGTTTCTTGACTGGGTGGAAAAAAACCGACGAACTTGACTTTCTTAACGAGGTTAGTTGTGTACCTTTGCAGCAATGTCTCAGGCATCTGCAAAAAGCGTTCTCTAACTTCTGGGGAAAGCGCGCTAAATATCCTCGATTTAAGAAAAAACGTAATGGTGGGTCGGCTGAGTTCACCAAGTCTGCATTTAAGTGGAAAGATGGGAAACTTTGGCTTGCTAAGTGTAAGGAACCACTTAATATAGTCTGGTCTAGGTATCTTCCGAGTGGTGCGTCTCCATCGACAGTAACAGTTAAGTTTGAGCCATCGGGAAGATGGTATGTTTCTTTGCTGATAGATGACCACACCATTGAGCAATTGCCACCAACCGACAAGAAAGTGGGGATTGATGTTGGCATCTCTCGATTGATTAGTACCAGCGACGGTGATTTGATTGCTAATCCCAAGCATTTTAATCGGCTGTATCAAAAGCTCAAAGCAGCGCAGAAGGTATTGAGTCGGAAGACCAAAGGCTCGAATAACCGACATAAAGCGCGACAGATAGTAGCTAAGATACACGCCCAAATTAAAGATGCTCGTACCGATTTTCTCCATAAGTTGACAACCAAGTTGGTTAGGGAAAATAGCCTGATAGCTATTGAGGATCTTGGTGTTGGAAACATGGTTAAAAACCGAAAGTTGGCTCGGTCTATATCCGATGCTGCTTGGGGGGAAATGTTTCGTCAACTTGAGTATAAGTGTGAGTGGTACGGGCGAGAATTGGTGAAAATCGACCGATTCTATCCCAGTAGTAAACGATGCAACCATTGCGGTTTTGTGGTCGATGAATTGCCTCTTGATGTTCGCAGTTGGGATTGTCCTGGCTGTGGAACTACAGGCATAGACCGCGACATCAATGCTGGGAAAAATATACTTGCCGCAGGGCTTGCGGTGATTGTCTGTGGAGCGGACGTAAGACCTGATAACCATAGTGTTAAAGGGCAGTTGCGAAAAACCTGTAAGGGAAGGAAACAGAAACCCAGATCGTGAGGTTTGGGAATCCCCCGCTATAGCGCGCTAGCGTTTAGCGGTGGGAGGATGTCAATAATAAACACATAATTTGTCAAGCTTGTTAATGTATCTTTAGATATAGAATCAACGCTGGATTGATGACTTATACCACCCAACAGCTTATCGAGATTTTAGATCGAGAACTGAGAGCCAACTGGAGAGGTCAAAGAATTTTACTATCATCGACCGATCGCATTGACAATCCAGTAATTGCTAAGGCTCTAGATCCGCAAAAACTAAGTAAAGTGTTTGCTTATCAAGATTTTCGCCAGCAAGTGCATCAATATCAAAGACAGCATCAAGTATCGGGCATTGTTTGGCGCATGTCTACTTTCCAAGGGAAGTCGGTACGAACTCCAGAACTTCACAACCAACTAATTGCAGTTACAGGAGACAAAGAGACTCTCATGGCTGCTAAGGAGTCTATTTTAGCTTTCTGGGCTGAAGTGACCGAGAAAATGCGTTTCTGGCTAGCCAGTACCCAACCCACTTACTCTCTTGGAAATAATCGCAAATCGATCGCAACAGACCAAATTGAAGAATTAATAGAACTTGCAGAGTGGGCGGAAATTGATGCAGCCAGAGAAGAACTTTATCTAGGTTTGTGCTGGGGAAATCCACAGGAGCATCAATATCAATGGGCATACCCCCAATCTGGCTGTTATAGAATTATTGCTGCTACTGACGAACCTAGTTCAATCAAAGTATAGTATTATTGCTACTTTAATGAATTGAGGAGAAAAGCCGATGCCAATGGCAGTTGGTGTGATTCAAACAGTAGGCTTTCCCGCAGTCCTTGCGGCAGCAGACGCAATGGTCAAAGGAGGTAGAGTTACTTTAGTTTATTTTGATAAGGCAGAAAGAGCTAACTTTGTTGTTGCTGTTCGAGGAAGCATATCAGAAGTAAAACCTGCGGTATCTGCAGGGCTTGAAGCAGCAGAAAAAACTGAAGGAGGTGAGGTGGCTAGCTATTACATTGTCCCCAACCCTCCCGAAAATGTCCTGGCAGTTTTACCAGTCGATTATACAGAAGAGACTGAAGAGTTTCGCGTTTGATACTTGGAAAATATTTATCTGTCTTCAGCGATCGCACCTTCACTTTCAGTAACCGGATCGATCTCTGCTAAAGTTTTTAAATAATCTCGAATGACTTCTGAAAGCGTGTAGTCTTTTGATTCAGCATAGTTCTTTAAAACTTCCCATTCTCGATCGGACAGTCTCACCCTTAAAATTTTATCTCTTGCCATTGAATTGTAACATTTTTAGTGCTACATTACAGTATAAGGAATTGTGACTTAAAAGTCGAGTTTTCAGAACCAACAAAAAACAATTAGATACAGAAACGCTGCTATAAAGTAATAAATTGATAATTTAAGTTTTAGGAGATAAGTCATGCCTGCTCAACCTGCGATTGGATCGATCGAAACAAAAGGCTTTCCTGGCATACTAGCAGCAGCAGATGCAATGGTCAAAGCTGGCAGAATTACTATAGTCGGTTATATAAGAGCTGGTAGCGCTCGCTTTACTCTTAATGTACGAGGAGATGTATCAGAAGTTAAAACTGCTATGGAAGCTGGAATTGAAGCGGTTAAACGTACCGAGGGAGCTACTTTGGAAACTTGGGTAATCATACCTCGTCCCCACGACAATGTTGTAGCTGTATTGCCGATCGACTATAACGAAAACGTTGAAGTTTTCAGGCAAGCAGCAGATGGAGGTGCTTTGCCAACCCTTTCTCGCAACTAATTTAGTTTGAACTTATCCCACCTAGAACTTTGATTCTAGGTAGGTTTGAGAAAAGAGCTGGCGATCGCGTAAAGCGCCTCTCCGAAGGGCAATACCTCTTTTTT
>JASJDA010000299.1 GCA_030065755.1 Prochloraceae cyanobacterium
TTGAAGTTAATAGTGAGTTAACACGAGGTCAAACGATCGTAGATGAATTGGGAGTATTGAAAAAAAAGCCTAACATAAATGTAATCTGGTCAATTCATACATCTCGTTGGAAAGATAATTTATATCGTAGCTTAATGGTCTGCTGATTTCCTAATCCACTCTTACTAATTTGAATTTTATCTCCTTCAAGACTATTGAAATCAGTGATAATATCAATTCCTTATAAGTAGCAGTTGACTTCCTCTCCGCCCTAGAAGTGCGAAGATTCCCCTAAAACAAGGTTGTTAAGGTCGAGGATGGCATTTCTGCCTATCCCCTCCTCTCCAGAACGGTGCGTGAAAGTTTCCCTTCACACCGCTCCTCAATGTGTCTATCGTTGTCATCGTAACTTCTGAGAGATAACTGGATAGTCTTCAACCCAAACTAGGTCAACTTTTTCCCATTCTTTATGCAATTTCTCCCAAAACTTTTTACTGTTATGAGAATTAATTAGAATGATGTCGTTTCTCGTTTTTTCGTAGTGGCAATGTCTGTGAAGAAGTTGTAAGTTATCATAAATATCCTTTCCGCCCATGGCTTTGGGAATGATGTGGTCGATTTCTAGTAAATCTTCTTCTTGGAAGTGTAGTCCGCATAATTCGCATTTACCTTTCTGCCACTTAAGCAGTTTGGCAATTCGCGTTGGCGTGTCTGGATACTCGCCTCTGCGTTCACTCCAGTATTTGGCTTTGCCGTCGTAAGGGCTGGAATCGCCTTTTACTTTAACGTAGCTAGTAGAGCTACATTTCACTTCGCTATGTCGAAATAATCGCAAGGGATTATTATTTTGCTTGGTTGCGAATACCCAGTTGTTCTTACCCTGGGTAATCCAGTATTTCTTACGAGCTTTATTGACTGAGCCTGTTCGATATCTCCCCCAGCTTCTAAGTTTGCCATAGAGTAAGTAATCTAATTTACTCGTTATTCCGAATGTTTTAATGTCGGAGTACCTATAGTAATTAGTCCATCCCCTGATGATGGGGTTGAGACTATTTATCAGCTCAGATTGGCTTTTATGTTTGTATTGGTCAATTATTTTTGCACATTTATCATAGTGCAATTTGACCTTTTCTTTGCTGGGGATGATGAGGGTGTTATATCCTAGCGGTTGAGGGTTCTTTGGGTTGCTGTTGTAATCGCTTTTGTGTTTGCTTCTGGAGTATTGACGGATATGAAATCCGAGGAAGTTAAACCCCGCGAACCCGTCTTCACTCCAATCGGCTCTTAGAGTATGTGCTATTCTTGTTTTGCTAGGTTTTAATTCTAACCCCCACGCTGCTAACCATTCCCTGATAATTTGCTTACAGTTTTCGATGACCGTTTTTTCTTCATGGAGAACGATAAAATCGTCAGCATATCTTATGTAAGTTAAGCTTCTGACTCTTTGTTTGCGGTCGTATTTTCTACCGTTGGGATGTTTTAAATGGTTTAAAGTTAAAGCGTATTGATTTAGCTTTTCCTCTATCCCATCAAGGGCAATGTTTGCCAATAAAGGCGAGATTACCCCACCCTGCGGTGTACCTTGTTCTGTACGCTCGAATAATCGTTTATCTAGAACTCCAGATTTGAGCCAGGCTTTTATTTGTTTCCTTACTCTTGCCTGTATGCCTAGTTTGTCGAGTAACTTGGAATGGTTGATGCGGTCAAAACATTTTGCTATGTCTGCGTCAAGGACGTATTTGGCCTGGCATTGGATAGCTTTTGTGATATGTGATATTGCATCTTGGGAGCAGCGTCCTGGTCTGAACCCATACGAATTGCCTTCAAATTTGGCTTCCCATTCAGGTTCTAACGCTAATTTTATTAACGCTTGCTTGGCTCGGTCAACCATTGTGGGTATCCCTAATGGGCGTTTTTCATCCTTGCCTGGTTTTGCAATCGAGACCCTACGAGTGGAACTAGATTTTCCATTAACTTTAAGGTTAGATATTAATTCAAAACGTTCTTTGGGTGTAAGGGATTTAACTCCGTCTACTCCCGCAGTCTTTTTACCCTGGTTGTCTTGCGTCACTCTCCTGACTGCAAGAGCCTTCGCAGACCAACTCATCCTTAGTAGTTTCTGGAGTTGGCGGACTCTAACGACATTGCCGCAACGTGAAGCCGCATAAATTTGTTTCTGAAGACGAAAGACTTTAACCGAACATTTAGCCCAGTCGATTTCTTCCCATCGTGAAATTAAATTCGTCAACGCATTTATCCTCAAATTCAACTTTATGTCTCAACACATTGCGAAGTACGTCAGCTTATCCTGGAAGTTACTCCTTCTCTTTTCAAGCAATACCCGTTTATTCGGGTTAGGCTTTTGCTTCTTACTCCATCCTTCTCCACCGGCAGCGTGGTTTCCCACAGTTTGCGATTTGACTATCTACTAACCACCATCGACCAGGGGCTAGAGCTACAGGTAGGTTACTTCGTTCCGTATATCCATTGGTTGAATCCGTTAGGGTCTGTCTATCCACCGTTAGGCTTGTTATAGCCTGGGGTTTGAGTGATGCGATAGCTCGGTCAATTATCCTGCTAAACTCTACCCTTGTTCGTTATTTTTGAACGCAGAGGGTAAAAACCTTCGGTTTTACTAGCTTGTATCCTCTACTATAGTATGACGGTGGTTCAGATGACAGTTAGCTTTCGCTACCCCACGAGTTCCCTTTCCTTGATATAATCTCAGTCTGGCTCGATTATAGGATTCTTGCTTGCGGAGGGCGTTTTTAGCTATTATCGCCTTTAACCGCTTTCACTCCCGCTTCAACAACTGGGTTGTCACTTCAGTTATCGGGGAAACTCCACTCCTACCTCACGATAGGGGGCGCTGTGAGCTTTCAAAACCCGCATCAGGTCGGATGGACTTGGTTTTCTAGGATACTTACCTCACCATCATGGATATTTAGTTGTCACTCCAGAGGCTTTAAAGTGCTTCTCAACCCTATGTGGGTTACTCTAGAGGGCTAGCTGTCCCCCTGTTATCAGGTTTAAGCTAAACGAATCGCACAATTGAATTACTATAGGGGTGGTTGACACCACTAATTTTAATTATTCTGTCAATTAAACTACATTTATCTTAAATTCGTTCACAATAAAAGTAGAGGAGCGAGTAAAAAACCTAGATTAGTGCGGCCATATTCATAAAATTTAGTAAAGATCGCCCTTTTAGGAGCTGCTGACCAAAATTTGGAGTTTCAAGCCTCGTCCTTCTAGGAAGGCGTTTTCTGATTTTCAATATACTGTTTTATCTTCTCAAGAGGAGCGCCACCACAACTAACCGCGAAATAACTAGGACTCCACAGATGTTGTGTATGCGGACTTAAATGGTGTTTTTTTCTGAGCATTCTTGAAGAAACACCTTTTAAAGAATTAACTATTGGCTAAATCCCACAGATCGCATTCGGGGAGGTGAGGAAAAATGCCCCAACTAGCACCACATATCTTCGATCTCTTATACCAGCAGGGTGTACAACATTCTTTTGGCATTCCTGGTGACTTTGCTTTAACCCTATACGATGCCCTGGCAGAGAGCAAAATTGAACCGATCGTCATGACCCACGAACCCTGCGCAGGTTTTGCCGCAGATGCTTACTCTCGCATTCGGGGTCTGGGTTTAGCGGTCATCACTTACGGTGTAGGTGGTTTAAATATGATTAACAGTGTAGCAGGTGCTTATGCTGAGAAGTCTCCACTAGTCATCTTGAGTGGTGGACCAGGTGTGCGAGAAAGACAAGAGCGAGATTTATTACACCATAAGGTAAAAACCTTCGATACGCAGCGACGCGTTTACGAGGAAGTAACTATTTATGCGGCCACACTGGACGATCCAGCAACTGCTGACGCTCAAATTCATAGTGCCCTCGACTACGCGATGACATTTAAACGTCCTGTTTATCTAGAAATCCCTCGCGATATGGTTTACGCGAAAATCGAGGAAGCCGAACACCGTCCTCCGCCCGTAAAGAGTACAGATCCGGAAACATTAGCAGAAGCCCTCGCTGAAACTCTGGAAATGCTTAACAAAGCTAAGTCGCCTGTTATTCTTGCCTGCGTTGAAGTTCATCGCTTTGGATTACAGCAGAAAATCGTGGCTCTGGCTGAGAAATTAGGCGTGCCTGTCTGTTCTACGATGTTAGGCAAATCTGTTTTCCCTGAAGGACATCCGCAGTATATCGGTATCTACAACGGCGAAGCAGGAGACCCATACGTGCGTAATGTAGTTGAAGAATCTGATTGTTTGCTAATGCTGGGCGCGTTCATGACCGATATTAACTTAGGTATGTTTACAGCCCACCTCAATCCTATTTGCACGGTTTACGCCACTTCCGAACGCATTGCTATTAAACATCACGAATACTACAACGTAGTATTTAAGGATTTTATCGATGCTTTGTGTGCGAGCAGGAATTTGCCCCATCACGACCCTTCTGCAATTATGCCTATGAAGCCACGGGTTACTCCGTCTAATGGCAAAATTTCTATGAGCGGACTCCTTTACGAACTCAATAACTTTATTGACAGTAATACGCTGTTGGTGACAGATGTCGGGGACGTTCTATTTGCTGCTGATGACATTCAGACGCGAGAAGGCACTTCATTTTTGTGTCCTGCTTTCTACGCCAGTATGGGGTTTGGCATACCAGGTGTAATTGGCGCACAATTAGCAGATCCATTCCGTCGGGCGATCGCATTGGTAGGAGATGGAGCGTTTCAGATGACAGGTATGGAGTTGCTCACAGCCAAACGATTGGGACTTAACCCGATCGCGATCGTCGTTAACAACGGCTCATTTACCTCTCTGCGGGCAATGAATCATCAAGAAGCTGACTTTGTTAATATTCCCACCATCGACTACGGAAAGTTGGCAACTGTCTTAGGGGGAAATGGCTTTGTAGTTGAAACTAGCCAACAACTTCATGAAGCGTTTCACAGGGCAAAAGAAAGTAAAACTTTCAGTATCCTCGACGTTCGTATTGACCCTGAGGATATGTCACCTGCTTTGCAACGGCTGAGTGTTTTGTTCGCGAAGATGCTGAAGGGATAAAGCTACTGCTTTATTGATAGTGGAAATTTCAGAAGATTAAAGCTTCAATGTCTCGGCGTTGCCTGAAATATATAAGCAGCAAATCATTAAGGAAAAATTACAAATGAGCAAAAAAACCTTTAAGCACAATCAATCCAAAAGGCAAATGATTGCCGAACAATCAGAAGATAACAACACGAATATTTTGACCAGTGCAAACCGATCTTGCCAACAAAGATCTAATCATTTTTCCTCTCCACTGACTAAAGAGCAAAAAGAGAAACAACTGCTGCTTACCAAAAGCGTTTTTAAGTTTGCTGACGAACTGGGACCAGCCAAAATTACCCATATCTACGAGCCCTTGCCAGGTTTAAAAGCCATTGTTGTCGTGGATAATGTTGCTTGTGGACCAGCCATTGGTGGCATCCGCATGGCACCAGATGTTAGTACTGAGGAAGTATTTCGGCTGGCGCGAGCCATGACCTTAAAGAACGCTGCTGCTGGATTACCTCACGGTGGTGCTAAATCAGCAATCTTAGCTGACCCGAAACTGCCTTTATCAGATAAAGAACGGTTGATTCGTACCTTTGCCCGCGCAATTAAGGGCATTACCGAGTATATTCCTGGCCCCAACATGGGCACTGACGAACGATGCATGGCGTGGATCCAGGACGAAATTGGCCGCGCTGTAGGACTGCCGCCAGAAATAGGTGGCATTCCCCTCGATCGGATTGGAGCCACTGGGTTTGGTCTCAGCATTGCTACAGAAGTCGCCAGCCAGTTTTGCGATCTCGATCTAGAAGGGGCTCGATTTGTTATTCAAGGATTTGGTTCTGTAGGCAAACACGCAGCTCGTTTTCTAGCCGCTAAAGGAGCAGTCCTCGTGGGAGCAGCGGATTCCAAAGGAACCCTATTCAATCCCAAGGGAATTGACGTTGTTAAACTGATCGAACTAAAAAGCACTGGCAAAAGCGTTATCGACTATTCAGAAGGAAACAAACTAAAGCGATCGGAGGCGATCGACATCGAATGCGATATCTGGATTCCAGCAGCAAGACCTGATGTAGTCCGTGCCGATAATATTGCTCGCTTGCAAACTAAGCTAGTTGTCCAAGGGGCTAATATTCCCTTTACGATGGAAGCCGAGCAAATTTGTCACGATCGTAATATTCTGGTAGTGCCTGATTTTATCGCTAATGCAGGCGGTGTCATTTGCGGTGCAGTTGAATATCGAGGGGGCACTCAGGTCATTGCCTTTCAGACCATTGAAGAGAAGATTAGCCACAATACTTCCCTAGTTTTGGAAAAAGCTGCAAGGACGGGAAAATTGCCACGGCAAGTTGCAGTCGAACTTGCAGAAGAGCGGATAAGAACTGCTATGAGTTATCGACATCTAATATCTTGTGCCTTATAGCAAGCTCGGTGAAAAATATCAGGATGCCGATCGCTGCTTTTTGGATTTGAGAATGCGTTTTTCTGCTAAACGTTTTGATGCTTCTAATGTAGTTATACCGCACTCCTGAGCCATTTGAAACAATTCCATAAGAGTATCAGCAATTTTTCTAACTCTTGCCAGCGAGATATTTTCGTCAACTCCCATCATTTCATCGTAAACATTGATTAATCCGCCAGCATTAATTACATAATCCGGACAGTAGAGAATTTTTCGCTCGGCAAGCAACCTGCTGTGTATTTCCTCATTTTCAAGCTGATTATTCGCCCCACCGGCGACAATTGAAGCTTTGAGCAGGGGAATTGTTGAACTATTTAGGATTCCGCCTAAAGCACAAGGAGAGAAGACATCAACATCGAGAGAATAAATTTCATCTACATCTACAACAGTTGCGTTATAAAGGCGATTTACCTCCTCTAATTTTTCTTTCCTCAAATCGCTGACGAAAAGATATACTCCCTGCTCGTGTAAAACTTGACAGAGATTCTTGCCTACATTTCCAATTCCTTGAACTGCAACTTTAAGACCTTTCAAATCTTCTTTGCCCAAATCAAACTCTACTGCTGCTTTGATTCCACAGGCAATCCCAATAGCTGTGGCAGGAGCTAATCCTCCATATCTTTGTTGCAAACCTACGACATGACGAGTTGCGCGAGACATTTGACGAACGTCTTCAACAGAAATATTTACATCCTCACCTGTGATAAAACCTCCCTTAAGAGTTTCAACAAAATGTCCGTAGGCTTGAAATATTGCGTCCGTTTTATTTTCAGGATGGGTAATAATTACACCTTTACCTCCACCAGTAGGTAAATTGGCACAAGCTGCCTTGTAGGTCATAGCGCGACTGAGAAGGAGAACGTCTTTTAAAGCATCCTCTTCAGTTGCATAAGGCAATAAACGCGTTCCTCCCATTGCAGGTCCTAGGTTTGTATTATGTATGGCGATAATCGCTTTAAGACCTGCTTCTGGGTCGTGGCAAAAGATTACCTGTTCGTGACCCATTTCTTGGATATATTTAAATACTTCCATAAATTTGTCTCTAATTGGCTTAGTTCAAGAATTATTCAGGAACGCCGAGTCTTACCCCTTAGGAACGAGTATAATTTACAGCCTATAGGAAAATTTCGTAAAATTTGGGGCCGTTTAATAGATCTTTGTTTTTTGTGACGATTTTATGAGAAGTAGGATTAGTTCGATCGTCGCCCTCTGAAGCATTTATGTAATATCAGTAAATTTTTTGCGATCGAAACGGAAGCTATTTGTACTCATATATTTTGCTCTATTCGAGCTTTTTGCTACCTTGAATTAATGAGAATTCAAGAAGCAATTGCAACTTTATATAAAGAACAAAAAAACAATATATACAAGTATCTAAACAGTAGGAATACCTAGTTTGAAAGCTAATGCTAATAACACCTGAGTAATTCTTGACAAATTTTTTAGTTAATTTTGGAATAATTTTTATGCCCATTCCGTTAAAAATATAAACAGATAAATATAGACTCGGAGTAATATTATGAGCACCTCACAACCGCAAAATACCAACAAAATTGGGTTGAACAGAATCCCTGTCTTTGTTTATGGCGTTGTAGTTTATATAATTTTTTTCCTGACGTTTTTATACGCTGTGGGATTCGTGGGTAACTTTGCGGTTCCCAAAACCATTGATGGCATTCCTCAAGTCTCTTTAAGTCGAGCAATACTTATTGATGTTTCCCTACTAGGTATTTTCGCTATCCAACATAGCGTTATGGCACGTCAGGGATTTAAAAATTGGTGGACGAAAATCGTACCCAAAGCGATCGAGCGCAGCACTTATGTCCTACTTACAAATTTATGTCTAATCCTACTGTTTTGGCAGTGGCAACCTATAGGGGGAGTCATTTGGGAATTGCACAATCTCACCGGACGAATTATTCTCCTATCTCTGTTTGGCTTTGGATGGCTGTTAGTGTTGGTATCTAGCTTTTTAATTAATCATTTCGATTTATTCGGACTGCGACAAGTTTATCTCTATTGGCGCGATCGAGAGTACTCCCATTTACCGTTTATCACTCCTGGACTCTACAAATATATTCGTCATCCTCTCTATGTAGGCTGGTTTCTTGCTTTCTGGTCAACACCAAAAATGACAGTAACTCATTTATTATTTGCCGTGGTAACAACTCTTTACATTTTGGTCGCGGTTCAGTTTGAGGAAAAGGATTTGGTAAAAGTTTATGGCGAAGTCTATGCCGAATACCGCCGAAAAGTTCCCATGTTCGTTCCTTTTCTTGGCAAGAAAAAGTCTGCCCAGAATACCTAAAGATTGGGGGAAAAGGGAAAAGATTATTCCAATACCAATGCAAAAAAAGTTTCATGCAATGTCTCTACTTAAGATTTTTTTTAGCCGATCGAGGAATATTTTTTCTCTGTGTCCCGTTAAAGGTATGGAGAGTTAAATATTAAAGTCAAGGAGAAAAATATCAAATGACTATCCAAGTGAGATTGGCTAGACTGCAAGCTATTAGGTTGAATGAAGGTGGCGATGAAATGTATTTTCGTCAAAACGGTCGGGATGTTCGACCTTCAGGGTCTCCTGACTATTGGCGATTTGATAGAAGAGGAGAAAAGTCAATACAGAAAACTGTTTTGGAAGGAAATAATGGAAGCTACCCATAAAACTTGCAGTTGAGAGCCTGCGGTTTGTAACCGTAGGGTGAAAACAAGAGTGAAGCTTTAGCTTCACGTATCTTTATTTATTTTTAATAATAGAGCATTTAAAATAGTTTTATAATACTATTTACAAACTAAAATATCGGTGAAAAACCCGAACGTTTGTAGAAAAAAGCACATTGAAAATTGAAGATATAAGGTTGTACAAAAAATTGAATCATTCAGCCTTTTGTGCGTAAAATCTTTAGGGTTCAAAAACTAAAAGCAAGTGTACAGCTAGGTTTTAACTTAGTCGAGGCATGTCGAAAGTTTCCGTGCGCTTTCAATTAGTTAGAAAAATCTAACTAAAAACGAAGCGAGGCGTGTTTTGAAACCGCCGTAGCGACAACCGTTTAGAATCCCGTTTTTTCAAAGACGGGAGATGTCAAGTATCTATGGCTCATCGCATTAGGCTATGCCAAATTAAGTCTTAAAGTGGAAAGATAATAAACTCCTTAAACGAAAATTATCAAAGTTTCTAAAACCAATCTACAAAATCAAACTTTTCACTAAAAGGTTTCTGACAACGATCCGCAGAGCGGATCCGCGTAGCGGCGCGCATTTCAATTTCGTCGATTTACTCTTAAAAATACATCATGTTCTATCATCGGTAAATCTCGTACTAAATACTCATGATTTTGATGCAAACGATCGCTCTTTTTTCCACAACGCGGACAAGAGGCTTTTTTATCTTTTTTTTCGACAACAAGGACTAATCCAAACCCATCAATAAATTGATAATCTTTAACTTTACATTCTGGCAATTTAATTATTTGATTAAATATATTAAGCTCGGCAAAAGATGGCATCTGAATTAATAAGCAAATAAAATATTATTTTTATATCCTTCAGAATACAAAAAAAAGTCCTATAAATCAAGCATTGAAAGACTTTCGAGCATTTTTTGTGGTTTTAAGCTGA
>JASJDA010000300.1 GCA_030065755.1 Prochloraceae cyanobacterium
TTCTAGAGCTTGGAACTGGCACGCATTCCAAGGTAGGAACTTTAACTCTTGCCAATAACGTAGTCACTTAAGACTTAAGCTGGTCAGCTAACTATTGTTTCAAGGCACGAAGCCCCGTCACTTTAGTGCGGGGTGCTGACTAGCTATAAACAGTAGAACACCCCGTTTATTGCCTCTTCAAGATTGAGTAATTGATTCAATTACTTGTTTGGCAAGATTAGTATTGTTGAGAAGATCTATCTCTCGAATACCAGTAGGACTAGTAACATTAACTTCTGTGAGATAGCCTCCAATTACGTCGATTCCGACGAAATATAAGCCGTCGCTTCGTAACTTAGGAGCGATCGCTTCGGCAATTTCGCGGTCTCGAGAGGTTATATCTACCTGAGCCACTCGCCCGCCAACTGCCATATTACCGCGAAATTCATTGCCAGTAGGAATGCGATTTAGGGCTCCAATTGGTTCGCCATCCAGCAAAATAACGCGCTTGTCCCCTAGAGTTGCTTCAGGTAAATAAGTTTGAACCATTACTGGTTCCATACCTCTTTTAGTACTTATTTCGATGAGAGAGTTAAAGTTGCGATCGCCTGCTTGTAAAAATAAAATTCCTTCACCCGCTTTTCCACCTAGAGGTTTAATCACGCCAGCTTTTTTCTTCTCAATAAATTCTCGAATCACTTCTTTATCTTGAGAAACAATTGTTTCGGGAATTACCGACTGAAATTGCAAAGCGTACATTTTCTCATTAGCTGTTCTCAACCCTCCTGGGGAATTAATAACTAAGGTTTTTTCGGGATTTATTAAATCTAGGATATATGTGGCGTATATATAAGGAACAGTAACTGGGGGATCGGTGCGCATAAATAAAACGTCCATTTCCTCTAGAGGTAAAAAATGGCGATCGCCAACTCGATACCAATTAGATTCAGCAACCCACCTTCCTTCTACTAATTGCACTGGTTTTAGTTGGGTCTGTCGCACAGTAGCCCAAGCCTTACCATTCATAACACTTAGCTCATTTGCCTGGGTCACCCAAACTTCGTGGTTTAAAGCTAATGCAGCTTCCATCAAAGCTACACTGGTATCGTGACCAGGATCGAGCTGCGATAGAGGGTCAATGATGAATGTAAATTTCACGAAAACCTCCTAAGAGCGTGGAAGCCTCCTCTATTCATAGGGAGGAGGAAACGCGACGAAAACCTCCTAAGAGCGTGGAAGCCTCCTCTATTCATAGGGAGGAGGAAACGCGACTCGGCGGTTTTAACCGCCGTCAAGTTTGGGCTTTGGCAGCCGCTTAATATAGTCTCTGATAATTTCCGATTTCGAGTAACCTTTTGATTCAGCATACGCTTCTAATCTTTTCATTTCTTCTTTTGTTAAACGAACCTTTAACTGTTCCGATCTTTTATCCATAAGTGTACTTTTTTGGTACACTTATTATAGTCCGAAAAGCAAAGGCACTCTAGGGATATTTTTATTTTCCAGTACTCAGGAGAAACGGCTAAGCAGTAGGATAGAGTACAGCGAGTGTCTCACCAATCTGAGTAAAGCATCTAATGTCGAGTTCTATTTAGGTGCGTGGGTCGTCCGAGAATATAAACTCGGTGAAGAAAAAATATCTTTCGTCCAAGCTCTAGTATTGTTTGGGGTAAACGGAGAATGTAAGCCGACCTAGAGGTAACACAAATAACTTGAGTACAGACACTATATTCTGAGTAAAGTTGTTTGTGAGGGCTGCTGAAAAACTTCTTCCTGATGAACGGAGTGCAAAAGCCTCCGCGCTTCAGCCGGAGGTGAGCTTACGCCCTATTCCCTTTGAAATTAGCAGTTGCTTTTACTACTAAAGCGTCTTATGTTCCTCTTCAATAGTCAAGCAAATTTAAAGACTGAGGTCGGGAATTGTCTCTTGGTACATCTCCCGTTTCCCAGTCTGCTTCAAGCTTCTCAAATTTAAGTTGCGACTAAGCTGCTCGATTTTGCAGAAGAAGATCTAGTTCGCCCTTTGCGTTTAACCTATATAAATCGTCACAACCACCTACGTGTAAGTCGTTGATAAAGATTTGGGGTAGACTCCTGCGTCCGTTTGCTCTTTGAGACATATTGTCTCTTGCTTCTTCGTCCCCGTCGATGCAATATTCTGTAAAGTCAACCCCTTTTTGACTTAGCAGTGCTAAGGCACGGATGCAAAAAGGACAAGTACTCCAGGTGTAGATTTCAACTTTAGCTGTCACGAAGTTCTCCAATATTAATTATTATTTCAATTCTAGAAAAAATTTGCACCTAAACGGGTAGGATGCCTCGTATTAGAAAATCAAGTTATGGATTTGGGCGATCGAGAGTTTGTAGTTGACGACATCTTTACTTGGCAAGGGCTATGAAACTGAAAATTATTACCTCAACTGCAGTGCTGGGCGTTATTAGCCTGTCTGCTCCGGCAATGGCCGAAAATATTCAACACCTCAGCGAGCTTCTTTCTACTAATCAATGTTCCCATTGCGATCTGATCGGTTCTGGTTTAGTGATGGCAGATTTGTCCGGAGCCGACCTTCGCGGAGCAAATCTCACTAACGCTAATCTGAGTAGAGCTAATTTGATAGGTGCGGATCTTAGTGGAGCTAATCTTACTGGCGCTTCTCTTTATGGAGCTAATCTCAGTGGTGCTGACTTAAGTAGTACTAACTTAGCTGGCACGGACTTAAGAGATGCTTATTTGGTAGGTGCCAATTTAGATAATAATAGCTTAGAAAAGGCTTATATGCAAGGTGCGATCGGCATTCCCGAAGAAGCTGCAACAGAGAAACTATTTTACAGCTGGGGTATGAATGAGGCAAGTACTCAAAACTTTTTAGGTGCGATTGAATACTTCGATCGCGCGATCGCTCTCGATCCCGAATATGCTAGAGCTTACCTTGCTAGAGCAGTAGCTTTGTATCGCTTGGGAAATGAAGCAGGATCGATTAAGGATGCGGAAATAGCTGCAAAAATCTTTGAAAATCGCGAAAATAAAGCAGGTTACGAAGCATCAAAAGATTTTATTAACAATATAAAACTAGCTAGTCAACCTGTCGAGGAAAAACCAGAATCAAACGGTAATATCGGCAGACTTTTCCTTTCAGTTACTTCATTGGCATTGCAATTTCTTCTACCTTACTAAATTTCTAATCATTATTTTGCCCGCAAAAAAATAGTCATACTATAATATTAAAGAGGAAGAAAACAAATAGAGATGTTGGAAAGATTTTTATTAGCCATTACAGCTACGCTATCGTTTTGCGTATTTTACTATCTAGGGGAACCTTCTAGAGACTCGTCTTTTTTTGGTGAAAATATGCCAGATTTTTATAACGCAATTAGTAGTCCTGTGTTTTTTGAATAATTTATAGATGACCATTAGTAGGGAGTTATGGCAAAGCAATAGAGATATTAGTAATGCCTTGTTATCTCATCCCTTTATCATAGGAACCGCTACAGGCAATCTCGATCGAAAGTGCTTTATGTTTTATGTCGGTCAAGATGCTTTTTTTTTAGAAGCTTTTGCTCGCGCCTACAGCATCACTGCGGCTAAAGCTCCTGACTGGCAAGGATTTACGAGTTTTCATCAATTAGCTGATGGTGTTTTAGAAGAACTCAGACTTCATCAAAACTACCCGTAAATCTTGCAGTTGAGAGCCTGCGGCTTTTAGCCTTAGGGTGAAAACAAGTATTAAGTTATCGTAAAGGACTTCCCTTAATATAAATAATATTTTCCGTACACAGAATAAAATTGGCACGAGCGCAGTGGAAAGAAGAAAATGTGACTCAGATTTTACAACTTCGTTGTACTTATTTGAACGGTAAATTCGCTATTTAAAACCTGAAAAATTGACGACTGAATAATTGAATTTATTTCTTTAATTATTATAGTTTCAATTTATCGGGAGCGAAGCACTGCTGCAAGCAGTTCGCGGTTTCTGTTTCTCGATCGCGATTGAAACCCACTTTCCGCACGTCAAAATGTCATATATGAAGATTACCTAATTTTGGCTATTTGGCGTACTGCTTGCAGCAGCACTTGCGCTCCCGCCAAATAGCCAAAATCATTCCACCTGCGATACCTTTGGGATCCGCGTAGCGGTGCGCCAAAATAGCTCAATTACATGCTACAATGTATGCTACATTTGAAGTGCGGAAAGTGGGTTTCAATCCCTCTGAGGATAAAACCCGTCTCTCCACTCCGATAACTTCTTTTTTCCACCGTTCCAGTAGAAAAAAGGAGCTATTCCTGGGATTACTATAACGGTTTAAATAGAGACGTTCCTAACCGAACGTTTCTATTTATATCGAAACAAAAAAACATTAATTCGATCTAAAATTTTTCTATTTATTGTGAAATTTTAGACAAATTAAGCAATTTGGCTGATGTAAATCTGAGACGAAAATGAAACATTGATTAGTATTACCAAATTGAAATAAAAATCTAACATAACAATTTAAGTGTTCGAATTGGGTCAATGCTAGAAGACGATTTACAAAGCTATTTACCAGCCTTAGAAACAGCGATCGAGCGTTTTCCATTAAAAGTAGCTACCAATACCCCCCTATTAGAAGCATTAGCTCTGATGAGTCAAGTAGGAGATAGCAATGGCAATAATGTCTCTTCAAGTTCGATCGAGAAAAAATATAGCTGCGCTCTTGTAGTTGAAGACTCTCAATTATTAGGGATATTAACCGAACGGGACGTAGTAGCTTTAGCGGCGGAAAATAGGGATTTAAAACAACTGAGTATAGGTGAGGTAATGAGAACAAATGTGCCTACCTTAACTTTGGAATCTAATCGCCAAGATATTTCCAGCGCCCTTTTTACAATCGATCGGCATCGCATCAAACACCTAGTTGTAGTCGATACTGAAGGAAAATTAAAGGGGATTATCACTCCCGAAAGCATTCGCAAAGTATTAACAATGACCAACCTCCTCAAGTTGCGTCGTATTGAGGAAGTGATGACAAATCAAGTAGTTCAAGCACCTCCAAATGCATCAGTGTTGAGTTTATCTAAACTGATGATCCAGTATCGAGTTAGTTGTATAGTGATTACCCAGAGTAGCGATCGACAGGAGACAGATCGAAGATCTAGGCTGTCTTCACTTAGTGGATTAGTGAGATTTTCTACTAAGCTATTTCCTGTAGGTATTATTACAGAAAGAGATATCGTTAAGTTTAAAGTCATGGGGTTAGATTTATCTAGCACTCAAGCCCAAAGTGTTATGAGTGCGCCATTATTTTGTCTGACCCCATTAGATTCCTTGTGGAGAGGGCAACAAGAAATGGAAAGACTGCGAGTGCGGCGTTTAGTAATTGCTGGTTCTCAGGGAGAATTGCAAGGTATTCTCACTCAAATGAATATTTTGCAAGCTTTAGAATCCAAAGAAACCCATGAATTAATTAAAATTTTACAACAAGAATTACAAACAAAGACAAATCAATTAAAAGAAACTAATCAAAAATTGCAACAAGAAATTACAGAACGTTTGGAGATAGAAAAAGCGCTATTTAAAGAAAAAGAATTAGCTGAAATTACCTTACAATCAATCGCTGATGCTGTAGTTACCACCGACTCAAAGGGGAAAGTACAATATTTAAACCCTGTAGCCCAAAGATTGACTGGGTGGCAACAACAAGAGGCTAAAGATCGCTTGCTGTCTGAGGTTTTTAATATTGTTGAGGAGTTTACGAGAGAGACATTAGAAAATCCAGTAGCAAAAGTGTTGCGAGAAGATTGTGTTTTGGGTTTAACAAATCACACCCTTCTAATTTCTCGTGACGGTAGGGAGTACCCCATTGACGATTCAGCAGCACCAATTCGCGATCGCCAAGGAAATTTAATCGGTGCAGTGATGGTATTCCACGATATCAGTGAATCTCGCCAATTACAACGTCAATTATCTTGGCAAGCCACCCACGACTCCTTAACCCGATTGTACAATCGATTGCATTTCGAGCGGGAACTCATAGAAGCGATCGCCTCTAGTAGAGGGGCAATTCAACAACACGTACTTTGCTATTTAGATCTAGACCAATTTAAAATTGTTAACGACGTCTGCGGTCACGTAGCTGGAGACGAACTGTTGCGTCAGATAACCGCTCTCTTACAAAAAAGAGTTCGTTCTACAGATATTCTAGCTCGCTTAGGAGGCGACGAATTTGGATTATTACTATATCGCTGTTCTATCGAGCAAGCTCAAGCACTTGCAGAGAGTCTCAGACAGTTAATTCAAGATTTTCGTTTTTCTTGGGAAGAAAAAAATTTCTCTGTGGGAGTTAGTATTGGTTTGGTCTCGATCGACCACAATATTCAAGATGCAACCAGCGCACTTTCTGCTGCTGATGCTGCTTGTTGTTTTGCCAAAGACAAAGGTCGCAACTCTATTTACGTCTATCGAAGTGACGATTGGGATATTGCAAGGGAGCGCGGTCAGAGACAGTGGATTTTAAAGCTGGAGCATGCTTTAGAAGAGAATAGTTTCTGCTTGTACTTCCAAAAGATTTTACCCATTAGTAAAAATACCTACATCAAACACTATGAAGTTTTGCTGCGTTTAATAGACGAGAAAGGAAAAGTAATAACACCTGGGGTTTTTCTTCCTGCCGCCGAGCGTTACAATTTGATGCCAGCTATAGATAGATGGGTAATTGCGAACTTTTTTGCTAGATATGAGGTCTACTGTAATAGAATCTCAACAAAAGCACCTCAATCCGAGCGAATATATACTATCAATCTCTCCGGTGCCAGTATCAACAGCGATCGCTTTCTCAGCTTTCTCAGCGAACAATTTGCCCAACATCAAATACCACCGCAAAATATTTGTTTTGAAATTACCGAAACAGTAGCAATTTCCAATCTTAATAAGACCGCAGAGTTTATTAGAAAATTAAAAGAACTAGGCTGTAAATTTGCCCTAGACGATTTTGGTAGCGGGATGAGTTCCTTAGCTTATCTTCAGAACTTACCTGTCGATTACTTAAAAATTGACGGTAGTTTCGTTAAAAAAATTGCTCGCCATCGCGTTGATTTTACTATTGTTGAATGCTTTAACAATCTGAGTCACGTATTAGGTATTGAGACGATCGCCGAGTTCGTAGAAAATGACGCTATCCTGGAGAAGATAAAGCATATAGGTGTAGACTACGCACAAGGCTTCGGTATTGCCAAACCTATTCCCCTCGATTTTGTTGAGTGATTGGGTACATAATATATTCTGCTGCTGTGCAATTTCTATGTCCTCATCAACTCCGTATGTATTTAATTTAACTATCGAGCTGTATTTTTAAACCCAGGTTTACCGCACAAACTGACCGCTATCGGGCTACAGATGTGAGGCTTATTTCCTTTGAAGCTAAATTTTTATTTGTTATTTGGGAATGAGAGTTAATGTGGAGGTATCTACGTAATAAGTACCAGCAGGAAAGTCATTTGTTGGTCTAGCACAAATAACACTGTCGCTCGGTCCCTTGATAATCACTACATCTCCTTCGCACCTAATCTGAGTTAGATTGTAACCGTCTAATAATAAATAGCCAGGACTGTCTTGTTCTACAACAATATAGTTATTGTTACTACTAGCTGCCGCACCTATTACTGCCCCAGTGAACGCTCCTACAGCAAAACCGCCCCAAAATCCCCCTCCCCAATAGCTGTAATTGGGATACCAAGTTCTACCATAATTCCAACCCCAAGGCGATCCACCGAAATTATTCTGATTGACATAAACATTGCGATTGCCAACGCGGTTGCCGATATTAACTCGGTTGCGATCGATGCGATTGCTAAAATTACGCTCTCTGTTCATATCTAGGTTTCGCCGACTCCGATCGACACGATTAGTACGATCGACTCTTCTGTTTAGATTTCGATTGTCAATGCGGTTGCGATTGGTACGATCGACTCTTCTGTTTAGATCTCGATTGTCAATGCGGTTGCGATTAGTACGATCGACTCTTCTGTTTAGATCTCGATTGTCAATGCGGTTGCGATTAGTGCGATCGACCCTTCTGTTTAGATCTCGATTGTCAATGCGGTTGCGATTAGTGCGATCGACTCTTCTATTTAGATCTCGATTGTCAATGCGGTTGCGATTAGTGCGATCGACTCTTCTATTTAGATCTCGATTATTCCTCTGATTGAGGGTGCTAGAGCGATTAATGCGGTTGCTCCTTTGAGCATCTCTGTTCAGATCGAAATTACCTCGATTTGTATTGACGCGTCTGGGATTGGTCCGATTTCTATTCCCTCGATTAATTCGACTGTTTCGATTTCCAGTCATTTGGCTGCGGCTATAGTTGCGTCTTGTCGATCTATTAGGGTAATTTCTTCTCGATCGGCTATAAGAACTTCTCGCACGGGAACTGCTAGGACGACTTCTAGTGCGCGACCTGCTAGGACGACTTCGCCTCCCCCTTCTTTGACTTATAATTTGTTCGGCTTCTTCTGAAGTTCCTATTTTTGTTTCTTTCGCCAGAGTAACTGTCGGAGCAAGGGAAGAGAAAATTAAAAAAGTGGAGAATAAAGCTGAGATGAGCTTGTACATAATATATTCTTATATGATTGGCTACTCTGAAGTTAAAGACACATCCCCATCAATTCTTCCTACTCCAGTGATATAGGTTCCTTGGTCAGTCAATATTTCTAGCAAGACAGTGTTAGGACTCAGATTTACTTGGGAGCCCTGTATTTTTTGTCGTCGGCTTGTATCGTTTATAAAGATAACTACCTGCTCGACTTCTATGTCCTCATCAACTCCGTATGTATTTAATTTAACTTCCGCATCAGTACAGACTTGAAGTTGTTGTTCTTGCTTGCAGTTTTTCTTGACAACAACCAGTACATTTTCTCCTTCTACTGGTTTGAGATAGATGGCTTCATTCGTCTTTGCTACATTAACTTCTGGGTATTCATCTACGTCTCCATTGGTATACTCAACTGTTACCATGCCTTTTGCTAGTGCTGGCGCAGCAAACATGGATGTCCATATCGCCGTCAGCATAAAAATTTTACCAATATTCATGTTGCTTTTTTTCCTTGAAATTTCCTTTGGAGGACATATTATTGTAGCAAAAGCGACTAAAACCTATATGCCGATCCATAGACTTACAAATTGCAATTGATCAAGCGACCAAAGAAGAAATTAACCATTTTTGCTCCATAGGGAGAATCCCACCAAGCTACTGGCAAAGAGCCGGCTGGAGCAGAAAGGCTAAAGTCCCATTCTTCAGGTTCGCCACGCCGCCACTTGTTATTCTGTCGCCATCCCACGCGATCGCCGAACTTGGTGAGGATTTTTGTGTCTTGTGCGGCAACTGTATCTAGGGTTCCACCTAAACTTTGATAAATTTGTAGTTGTACGCTAAAACCAAACCTCTCTTTGCTATAAGTAAGCCAGAGTCGATCGATTATACGCAGTACGCTACAGGGAAATTTCTTAACATCCTCGGGAGTGAGAGAATCCCGTTCGTGTCCCGCTACTTCAAGTAGTACACTTGCTGTTTCTAGATCGGCTTGTTTAAAATCCTGGGCAACCAGTAAGTCTCGTAGTTTTGCGTATCTGTCTATATCAGTAATCAAGGTTAGATTACTTTCTATGCGACTGATATTATCCTCGAACTGAGAGAATCGCTCAGATACAGCTAATGTTTGAGCCAATTTCCCTAATTGTTCCTCTATTTTGGCTAAGCGAGTATTAACTTCAGATTCCCACTCCTTACTAGACATGATTCTCCTTAATTGCGAGATCTCACTTATAAAGTATACATCTGGTTAGGAACGCTATTTCAAGTATTTCAGGTCGTGATGGTTGTGTTTATTTATTGACTAGTACTTAAATATAACTTTTTTTTTAGAAAAGCGAGCTAAAAATATATCACAATGTATTTTTAAAGAATATATGTCAGCACCCCGCACTGAATTAGCGTGGCTTCATGCCTCCTCTTCAGTTAGTTGACCAGCTTAAGTCTTAACTGACTACGTTATTGGTAAGAGTTAAAGTTCCTACCTTGGGATGCGTGCCAGTTCCAAGCTCTAGAACTCAAAGGTCAAACAGTTTTACGAGGGGGTTACAATGAGTTCATTTTTATTAGGGAAGTCCTTTTACGATAACTTGTCTGCTGCGGTAATTAACTTAACTGCTACTGAGGACTTCCCTAATAAAAATAAATACATC
>JASJDA010000301.1 GCA_030065755.1 Prochloraceae cyanobacterium
TCTTGCTCATAAGTTGGGTAAAACCTGTATTTGTAGGCGCGTTCGGTCATTTACAACAATCAATTTATCATTTTTCACATTTTAACATACTTTTCTGTAAAAACATAATTGGAGGCGCGCATTCCTCCCCCGCTAACATGAACGGGTTTAGTCGGGGGTCTCCTGCGCGAAATTAGATGATGTTTCATCTACTAGGCGATCGTTTGGGTAAGAAGCCCTCTTAAGCGCGGGTAGTTCAGATATCATTTAGAAAAAGTTTAACGATAAATATGGACTGGTGGCGGAAACTCAAAAAAAATCCTTTGGCTCGTTTTGGGGCAATATTATTATTAGTCTTTTATTTCAGCGCGATCGCTGCTGAATTTGTCGCTCCTTACGATCCCTACGACTCCCAAGCTAATAGTTCTCTTCTGCCACCAACTCAAATTTACTGGTACCAGCAGAATGGCGATCGAAAATGGATTGGCCCCCACGTTTATCCTATAACTCAAGGACCGATCGATCTAGAAACAGGCGATCGGGAAATAAAAATAGATTTTGACAAACCATCCCCTTTAGGTTTATTCGTCAAAGGAACGCCCTATAAATTATTCCAAATTCCTGCTTTGACCTTTGACCGACATCTATTTGGAGCAGTAGGAGTTGGTAGAATAAACATCTTGGGTACAGACGAGCAAGGTCGCGATCAGTTTAGTCGTCTGATTTACGGGGGCAGAATTAGTCTATTTATTGGTTTGGTGGGAATTTCCATCTCTTTTCCCCTAGGAATGATAGTCGGGGGTATTTCGGGCTATTTTGGCGGTTGGATTGATTCGAGCCTGATGCGCTTAACAGAAGTGCTAATGACGATTCCCACAATCTATCTTTTGGTGGCTCTGGCTGGTATACTTCCTCCTGGTTTGAGTAGCGCTCAGCGATTTTTGCTCATTGTCTTGATTACTTCATTCGTGCGTTGGGCAGGGCTAGCAAGGGTGATCAGAGGGCAAGTACTCTCTATCAAAGAGCAGGAATTTGTCCAAGCAGCAAGGGCAATGGGGGCAAAGCCTTTTTATATCATCGTCAGTCATATTCTGCCTCAAACGGCCAGTTACATTATTATTTCAGCTACTTTGGCAGTGCCAGGATTTATTATTGCTGAAGCAGTTTTGAGTCTGATTGGATTGGGAATTCAGCAACCAGATCCTAGTTGGGGCAATCTACTGACTTTGGCAAGTAATGCTTCTATTGTGGTGCTTCAGCCTTGGTTAATTTGGCCTCCAGCTTTGCTAATTGTTCTGACAGTGTTGTCTTTTAATTTACTCGGAGACGGTTTGCGAGATGCCTTAGATCCGCGTAATTTACAAAATTGAAGTCGGAGTCTTAAATTTGTATTTTTTGACTTTTGACTTCGCTTATTTTTTATCTTCTTCCCGCGAGAATATAAACCGTAAATGGTTGGGGCGGAAATTTCTACCTAAGGTCCAATAGCAAGACATTGTTAAAAAAATTTACAATATTCTGAGAAATTATTCATACTTTGTTTTAGCTACAACCGATCGGAATTCTTAGTTTTTAAGGGCAGAAATGAAACTACCTAATATAGAGGCTCAAATTAAAAACCGCGTCATTGAAATGGCTTGGGAAGACCGAACTCCCTTTGAAGCAATTGAAGCTCAGTTCGGTCTATCTGAAAAGCAAGTAATAGCCCTAATGAGACAACAGATGAAACCCTCAAGTTTCAAGATGTGGCGTAAAAGAGTAACTGGTCGCCAGACAAAGCATCTAAGAAAAAGAACCTTTATTTCAGGAAGGTTTCGCTCGCAAAATCAAAACAACTAAGTAATTTCTTCCCTAGTTAACTTTTGATATTTTGAAAAGAAAGTAAGGGAATTGTAATTTTTTGAATAGCTTCTATATATTAATTTTTGACGGTCTCTATTTATCTAAAGTTCTCATAAGATTAGATTTAATTGTCATTTGAATTGGTTTTAATTATGTATAGATACCCCGATCGAATAAACTTCGGGGTTACTATGATTTTTTGCCTCATATATTTGGGAGTCAACGATCGATGTCAGATCGCCGAAAACCAGATCCACTGTTGACCGAATTTCGTCGCGAGCGTTCTATCCGTCGTACCGTAAAAGTGTTAGAAGCTAAACGAAAACGGATTAGAGACGAGTTAGAGCAGTTGATTGCTCACGCGGCTATGTTAATACCCTTAGAAAAAAGCTCGATCTCAGCTAACCAGACTAATTCGGATTTGTTGCAAGAGGCTGTTGAACGAATGGGAGATGATGCTTTTGCTCAGTTATTATTGCAAATTTTAAGAGAAGGGAATTAAAGAGAGCTTTTTGCTTGCTCGTTCCGAGTGAAAAATTGTTTCAGATGATACTGAAATCGAATAGCTAGATCGAGAAAAAGTAGAAAGCAAAGGAAATTTTAAAATTCTTCGACTTCTTCGATCGAAATTGGGACTCTCTTGACTTCTAACTCTGGCAATTCTACCAATTCTCTTTGTCTTTCTTTGACTGTCGTTGGCAATAGAACTGGTAAAGGTTCGGGTTTTTCTAGCCAGCAGTTAGCTACGGGTAAAGTATGCTCTAAATCTTCTAATAAGCGAGGAACGATCATTACAGAGTGCAATTCTCCGATCTTTTCTGCTTCGTGCATTCCAGCTTCGATCGCCACACTTACATTAGCCACTGAACCGCGAATAATGGCAGTACACAAACCCGCACCAATGGTTTCGTAAGAAGCTAGTTGAACGTCAGCAGATTTGAGCATGGCATCAGCAGCACCCACCATTGCTGGAAATCCTCGTGTCTCTAGCAAGCCAATGGAACGATTGCTCAAACGAGAGTATCCTCTTTGTTGTTGAGCTATTTCTACTAAATGGCTGCCGATGGGAAAAATAGCTTCTAAATTAGGCATTGGTCGGGGTATGACCAACTTAGAGACTAATTGACCGAATTGTTCTGCTACCTTTACTCCTTCTTCTACAGCCAACCGCACATCTGCTACTGTACCCCGAACGATCGCCGTACAGTGACCGCTACCAATTTTTTCGTATCCGACCATTATTACTTCTGCGGACTTAAGCATCTGATCGGCAATACCGACAATTGCTGGAAAACTCTGGGTCGATACTAAACCGAGAGCGCTATCTGAAAATTGACGTCGCGATCTGTCTTGTTGCCGAGGGGCTGATGCGCTTTTTGGTACTTGTAGTTTAGACATTCAGTGTAGTTGAGGTTGACGAGTCTAAAAATATGCTGGGGTTGGAATCTTCTCTAGTTTTATAGTTTAGCTCGGAAAAATTAATTAATGCTTAAAAAAAACTTCTACTTAACAAGTTAAATCTTAGTTTAAATCAGATATATAAGAAAAACTTGTAAATATCATTATGACAGAAAAACCTCAAGAGAGTTCCTCTGAGCTTTCTCGCGATGCTGCCGAAGAATTATTTCGATCGCTGCTGCATAAAGAAGGTAATTGGGTGGAATGGGGGCTAGCTTGTCAAAAATTACAAAAAGCTGGCTATAGTTCCGAAATTATCTTTGAAAAAACAGGTTTCCAGTCAGTTCAACAAAATACGATCGTGGTTGCTGCTGCCGTCTACCAAAGCTTAGTTACTGCTGGTGCTAGTGAAGAATTGTTAAAATATTGCGAGGGGCCTCGCAGCGATATTTTGTACGAGTTGCGCATTCTCAATCGAGAAGAAAGACTAGCTGCGGCACTCTTGGCACAATCGAAAAAATTAGACGCAGATGGAGCCAAAGAAATTGCTAGAGCAGTCAAGGAGTTTTCTAAATTATCTCAGCTACCAAGTGGATTTTCTGCCCATCCTGGGGATGCAGTTGCTTATCAATGTTGGAAACGAGCAAGGCAAAAAAAAGACTTGCACGATCGTTCTCGTTCGATCGCTCGGGGATTGAAATTTGCCCACTCTCAAACAGCTAGAGAAAAAATAGAGCAACTTCTGAGTGATTTTACTGTGATACCAACTCGTACAGCCCCCTTAATACCTATTCATCGGCTGGAATTAGAAGAAGAACTGCCGCGCATTATTCCAGTAGCAGGAAGTTTACCACTGACGGGAAAAGATTTAGAAATATTACCCAGCTTAGAAGCTGAGGAACCTTTTAGAGCCATAGAGGTGCCACGAAATATTATTGCAGTGCCAGTACCAGGTTGGCAAGTAATTCTACAAGCAAAAGATCCAGTAGGAATTTTTTGCCAAAGCGATAAACTGCCCAAGCCACTTCCTGGTAAAACAGAAACAGTATTGGTAGTAGTCGATCGCCAACAGTGTGAGTGGAATGTTAACAGTTACTTTTTAGTAGAACAGGAGGAAAATTTACAATTTCAGTGGTTTGAAGAAGCACCAAATAGTGAACTTTTAGCGCAAGTAATTTTAGTCTTGCGACCCAAAAAGATTTTAGATGAAAATGCGATCGTCCAACCTTGGCAAATGGACGATTAATGATTCGCTATCCTAAAAAATATATCTGCCCTCGTCAATCGTTAACATTGTTTAAAAAAACTTGACATAATAAAAACTGATTTTATGAATAAGGTAAATAATCAATTAACAACACTTCTTGCACTCTCAATGGGGGTATTTTTAGTCGGCGGTACTGTTTGGTTTTTTGGAGCTTTTCTGGGAGAAATGCTCTGGGATGTAGTTATTGAAAAGTCAGAATCGAAATCTTCCTCAGCCTTTGCAACAGAAACTACTGATAAGAATCAACTAACTCTCTTAGGGGATAGTTTTAGCAGTTATAGCATTTTCCGCAATCGGGAATTTCAGAACGACCTGAAAAAATTTAATATAAACTTTAGATACCAAGAAGAATCGAGTCAGAGCAAACGCGCAGAGTTCTTGAATAAAGGTAAAGCAGATTTATTGGTAACAACTCTCGATCGATACCTCAAACAAAAACCACAAGGAAAAATAGTCGGGTTAATTGACACGACAATAGGGGCTGATGCATTTGTTTTCAATACCAAGAAATACCCCAATCTCAACTCACTTCAAGATTTAAGCGAACTGGTAAGGGAAAAGCAAGCTAAAGGAAAAAAAGCAACCATTACTTATGCTGCAGATAGCCCCAGCAGCTATCTATTTTCTCTCGTATTAAGCAATAAATTAGATGCTTTAGATAAATCGGATTTTCAAGTTAAAGAGGTAGCAGATGCTTCTGAAACTTGGAAAGTATTACAAACTGCGACAGAAAATGTCGCAGTTGCAGTAATCTCGGAACCTTATGTTACTAAAGCAAGAGAAGAAGGATATCAAATAGCTTTATCAAGTGAAGATGTCCCAAAGTCAATTGTTAATGTCATAGTTGCAAGCGATCGACTAATTGAGTCCCAACCAAAAAAGATTTCACAATTTTTAGCAACTTATTACCGTCACCTCGACGCTAATGTCAGAGAACCCTCTGAGATACAAAAACAAATTGCTGAAGATGCTAATGTATCTTCTGATGAGGCAGTACACGTATTAGAGGGTATTGATTTCTTCACCTCTATTGAAGCCCAAGATTGGATGAACAATGGCACTCTCAAAAGAAAAATTGATACCACAGGGGCGGTACTAGTTGTAACAGGGGCGATCGAAGAGGTGCCTCAAAATACTGACGATTTATTTACCCCTAAATTTATTAATAAGGCTGTTAAGAATACTAAAGCTTTGATTAGACAAGTGCGAGACGATAACCGAAGCGTAGCAGATAGGCTAGCAGGGCAAGGAACTACTATTAAGATTAGACATTCCGATAGCGCCTCTGACAATCTCGAACACGCTAAGGAAACTCACAAACACGCTCACGAAATCAACGGGCACGATCGAGAAACTCACGAACACTCTTCTCATCACGATCGCGATCCTGAATTTATTACTCTACAAAATGGCAGTTTAAAATTCCAGGAAAACATAACTTTTAAATCGGGTTCGATGGATTTAACTGCGGAAAGCCAGGAAGTTATCGATCATTTATCTGAAAAAATTAGCGAATATAATTCTCAAACAGTAGCTGTACGAATAGTTGGTTATACTTCCAGAACTGGCTCCGAGCCAATGAATAAATCCCTCAGCTTAAAAAGAGCAGAAGTAGTGGCTAAAGCTCTTCGCAGTCGAGGTCTCAAACACAAATTTATTGCTGATGGTAAAGGTTCTCAAGTAGCTCTTCCCGATATAAGTCCACAAGATCCTCGCCAACAACGTACAGAAGTTTATTTGGAGCGGATAAATTAAATTCAATGTAGAGATGTTCCAGGTAACGTCTCTACATTGCCATTATTCTGGTTCTTGTGGATGTTTGCTCTCCAACTCAGGTAGGTTCGGTAAGCGAGGTTGAGGGGGAATAGCAGCAACGATCGCGTCTATGACTTTTCCGACGGGAATAATTTTTAAACCTAATTCCTCCGAACAACTTTGTCCTTTAGGAACGATGGCTCGCTTAAAACCTAGTTTGGCTGCTTCTTTGAGTCGTAAATCTATCTGAGAAATCGGTCGCACTTGTCCCCCCAAACCAACTTCCCCGATCGCCACGGTACGAGGATCGACGACGCGATCGCGGAAACTGGCAACCACGGCGATCGCCATGCCTAAATCGGCTGCTGGTTCCTCTACCCCCAAACCTCCAGCCGATGCTACGTATGCATCTAATTTTGAGAGAGGAATTCCCACGCGTTTTTCCAAGACGGCTAAAATTTGCTGCAAGCGATTGTAATCTACTCCTGTAGTCGATCGACGGGGAGAACTGTAACTAGTAGGACTTACTAGAGCTTGTAATTCGACTACGATCGGACGAGTACCTTCACAAGCTACTACTATTGAAGTTCCTGGGGCTAATTCATCTCGATTGCTAATAAATAATTCTGAGGGATTTTCTACTTCTTGTAATCCTCGATCGACCATTTCAAAGATACCGATTTCGTGGGTTGCACCAAAGCGGTTTTTTACCGATCGCAGCAGTCGATGGGAAGCATAGCGATCTCCTTCAAAATACAGTACTGTATCTACTAAATGTTCTAACACTCTCGGCCCCGCGATCGCTCCTTCTTTGGTTACGTGACCGACAATAAATAGAGTTATATTTTCTCTTTTAGCTACTTGCATCAGTGCGGAAGTACATTCTCTTACCTGAGCTACAGATCCAGGTGCAGAACTAAGAGAAGCAAAGTATAGTGTTTGAATACTGTCAATTACTGCTACCTGTGGTTTGAGAGCTTCTAATTCTCGCAAAATTTCTTCTAAGTCTGTTTCTGGCATTACATAAAGATTAGAATCCCTATTTTCTTTCTTTTCTTCTGCGGGATTAACATCTTTTTTCTCTTTCCCATTAGTAGTTACTTCTTCTTTTTCTTCTACACCTAAAGTGCAAACTCCTAAACGAGAAGCTCTTAATTTTATTTGTTGTCCCGATTCTTCTGCACTAACATAAAGAACGCGAGGCAATCGCTGTCCTAATTGGTCTATTACTTGCAGTAGTAAAGTTGATTTTCCAATTCCTGGATCCCCTCCAATTAGTACTAAAGAGCCTGGAACTACTCCTCCTCCTAAAACCCGATCCAATTCTCCATAGCCAGAATCAAATCTTGCGGTGCTGTCGCCAGCAATTTGAGAGAATTTTACTGAAACTCTTGGTTGAGGAGGGCTACTACCTCTTGCATTGGGCGTGTTTGTCGATTGCCAACCCCCTCTATTGACAAGAGAAGAAGAATTTGGTAATACCTGTTGTTCTACTAAAGTATTGTATATACCGCAGCTCGGACATTTGCCGTACCATTGAGGCGATTGCGCTCCACATTCGCTACAAATATAAATTGTTTTAGACTTTGCCATTTTAATATTTTAAAACCTTATGAAGAAATATTAAAAATTAGTTAAAAATCCAGGAATAAATACATTAAAGATTGTATGCACGATCGCGGCTGTAAGTAAATCTTAAAAAATGCTCTCAATTGAGATAAATAGGAGCAAATAAAGCTTAATTAATAAGTGAGAAGAGATATTCTAGAAACAAAGGTACTAATAATGTAACTTAAAAAAAAGTAATTCAATTAAATTAAGGAGTGTTGAGTAAATTGGAAAGCCATAAAGAAAAAATTTTGGTAGTTGATGACGAAGCTAGTATCCGAAGGATATTAGAAACTCGTCTTTCGATGATTGGTTATGACGTAGTGACTGCTGCTGACGGAGAAGAAGCGCTGGATACTTTTCGCATGAGCAATCCAGATTTAGTAGTATTGGACGTGATGATGCCCAAATTAGATGGTTATGGAGTTTGTCAAGAATTGCGGAAAGAATCTGATATTCCTATTATTATGTTAACTGCTTTGGGAGACGTAGCCGATCGAATTACGGGCTTAGAATTGGGAGCTGACGATTATGTCGTCAAACCCTTTTCCCCTAAAGAATTAGAAGCTAGAATTCGCTCGGTACTGCGAAGAGTAGAAAAAAATGGCGCTCCAGGTATACCCAGTTCTGGGGTTATCCACATAGGGTCAATTAAAATCGATACCAACAAGCGACAAGTTTACAAAGGAGACGAGCGCATCCGCTTAACGGGTATGGAGTTCAGCTTGTTAGAGTTATTGGTCAGTCGCTCTGGAGAACCTTTTTCGCGATCGGAAATTTTGCAAGAAGTTTGGGGTTACACTCCAGAACGTCACGTCGATACACGGGTTGTAGACGTTCATATTTCTCGGTTGCGAGCTAAGCTCGAAGACGATCCTAGCAATCCAGAGTTAATTTTGACTGCGCGAGGAACGGGTTATCTATTCCAAAGAATACTAGAACCAGGAGAAGAAAAGTAATTATTCGTTAGCAGTTAGTAGCTTAACCAATATGGCTAAATCTGACCCCAATCGAGTATTGCGACTTATGCCTCTTTTTGCAGGAGGATTGGGAGGGACGCTTTTGCTATTAAACCGTCTAACTACCCCCCAGTTATTAGATTCTCAAGCTCGTTCTGATGCTCTGGGGGTTATTTTGAGTGCTGTACTAATTTTAATCGGTTTGATTTGGCAGCAGATTAAACCGCGATCGCCTGATGCTGTTACCCTAATTGGTGAAGAAGGTTTGGAATTTGCTTCGGGTTTGCCCGATGTAGTTGCAACCGAACTTGCTTGGGCATCCCATTTATTGTTAACCAACACGGTTACGCGATCGATCGTAGTTTACTATCAGGATAAAGTACTTTTGCGACGAGGGGTTCTGGGTAAAAAAGATCGAGTCAGACCAGGAGCAATCTTGCAACGAGTATTAGAAACGCAAAAACCCGTTTATTTGGTAGAGCTGAAAATGTATCCTGGACGAATAGAATTTGACTATCTCCCAGAGAACAGCCAAGGTGTTATCTGTCAACCCATAGGCGATCGGGGCGTTTTAATTTTGGCAGCTAACGTCCCTCGCAGTTACACCAAACAAGATGAAAATTGGATCGAGGGAATAGCAGACAAACTAGCAGAAACTCTCAGTCGCTACCAAAATGAAATTGTTTCCTTAGAAGTAAAGTCCGAGCCAGAATAGCTTTTCAGTTGGGAGCTTGTTTGTTTAATGGGGCAAACTCCTCAACATTTCTGCGATCGCTCAATAGATTAGTAAAACTAATAAAAAACATTAAAAACAATAATTATTAATATTGTTTACAATTGTTTGAAATCAGTTAATATACTTACAGAGTCAAACAAGGCTCTGGTAAACGCAATTATACGCACCATGACAACTACATTACAACAACGCGAAAGCGCTTCCCTATGGGAACAGTTTTGTCAGTGGGTAACCAGCACCAACAACCGCTTATACGTAGGTTGGTTCGGCGTTCTGATGATCCCTACTCTCTTAACTGCAACCACTTGCTTCATCATCGCCTTCATCGCTGCTCCTCCAGTAGACATCGATGGTATCCGCGAGCCCGTAGCTGGTTCCTTACTATATGGAAACAACATCATCTCCGGTGCTGTTGTACCTTCTTCCAACGCGATCGGTCTTCACTTCTACCCCATCTGGGAAGCAGCTTCCTTAGATGAGTGGTTGTACAACGGCGGTCCTTACCAGCTAGTAATTTTCCACTTCTTGATCGGAGTATTCTGCTACCTCGGTCGTCAGTGGGAACTTTCTTACCGCTTGGGAATGCGTCCTTGGATCTGTGTTGCTTACAGCGCACCAGTATCTGCA
>JASJDA010000302.1 GCA_030065755.1 Prochloraceae cyanobacterium
AAGCTCGCCCTAATGCTCTAGGATTACCAGTTAATCTAGCTGCAGAAGTATCAGCAGAAAATTCTCGCGTGCGGGAAATTCCTAGTTGAATTATTGTAGCGGCAATAGGAGCCAGAATAATCGTTAACAGCAAGCCTAAAGGATTTGCATTGTTATTGTCGTTTCGAGAACCGGCAAAGAACCAAAAACCGTAACTAACAATTGCCGATACGCACTGCGGAGGCATACCCGTAACTAATGCATGATTACAGCCCTTTTTACTTCGTCGAACTCACGTCTTGTTAGCCAAATTCAGTTCAACCCAACCCCGATTAAAAATCAATTTATAAATCTGATTGCGGACTTTTAGGGAATTGCCTTGTTTAACTACCAGCCCTGATAAAATCAATTCCCTTTCTTCAGGGCTATCTACTACGGCTACTTCTGTTTGATGCAAAATTTGTTGGTAAAGTTCCATTAGCCGCGAAGATGATTTGTCGCTGTGGAGAATGCGATCCGATATCGTTTTGAGATGTTCTGGCTCATCGTTCGATTCCCAATTAGAAATAATCTTAGTTCTGACTAAATTCTCAATCCATTCTGCTTCCCGAGCGGTAGGAATATTTCCTTCAAAATCGCGGAGCAACTTACATATCTTTTGAGTTAAAAATGGCTGACCTCCTGTCCAGGCTAAAATTTCTTTAAGTACTGTTTGAGGATTCTTAATTTTGTCGCTCAATCCTTGTACTAGCGGTTGAGCCTCGTGTTCTTTAAAACCTTGCAAGTCTATGGCTTGACCGATATTAAAGGGGGTTCGCTGATAGTCAGTAATTAAATCGCTAGGACTGGCGGCACCGAGGAAAGCCCATGTTAAGCGTCGGTACTTTGGATCGAGACTTCGCCGATCGTAGCAGAAGCGAATCATAGCGAAAAAGTCATTGACAGGAAAATTTAAGCTCGAGACACTATCAATTTCATCAAAAAAGATAACCAATTGGGGTGCTGCTTTATTATCTCGTCCTCTCACTTTTACTAAAAGAATTTCTTCAATGAATTGACGCAAGCACTGGGCTGAGGGAAGATCTTGGCGTTCTTGCCACCAACTTTTGAGATTTACCGTTTCCACCAAATCGAAGCTGCGCCACAATTCGACTGCCAATCCCTTATACCATTTCTCGGGAGTAATATTTTCACAGCCAATACTACTCATGTCGATCGCTACACAGTAATAACCCTCTTTGTTTAGGCGCTGAATCATTTGCACCATCAAGCTAGATTTGCCCATCTGCCTGGCATTGAAAATGTAGCACAATTGACCTGCTTTGAGAGCCTGGTAAAGTTGGCGATCTGCCGAACGTACTACATAAGTCGGAGCGTTCATAGGTAAAGAGCCGCCAACTTGATACTCAAAGCTCGAGGATGCAGACTCACTCCTGAGTAAAGTGTTTTCAATTTGCAGTTCGGCTTGTGTAGCTTTGAGGACTTCAACTGTATGTGAGAGTTCTTGAGTGCGCTCTCGAACTTTCTGTTCTAGGGTGCGGCTGTAGTCGGCTAAAGCTTCTCGTGCTTGCTGCAAGTCAGCATTCTTGAGTTGAAGTTCCAGAGTAAATTTAATCCGCTCTGCTTCGGCTATTTTGCGAGCGCTGATATCTTGAAAAGCAGCTATGGCATAAGCAATTTGACCTTTGTCATCAAAGATTGGCGTTCCCCAAGCTTCTAAAGGGATAATTTTGTTTGCTTGATGGATTTCTATATCGTCGGCTGTAGCACTTTCCCTTTTTAAGGCTCGCATACTGGGGAAATTTTCAGGAGGGTATAGCCGCTCGGTTCCTGCTAGATAAAGTTGATAAATCTCAGTAAATCGATCGGCTGTAGCTTCTGGTACTACTCCTTTGCCGAGTAAATCTTTTGCTCTCTGATTGACATAGTAAAGTTTTCCAGCAGCATCTTGCACGGCAATACCTACTGGAACGGCTTCGAGAAATTGAACTAGCTTTCTCTGACTTTCGCGCAACTCTGCTTCTACTCGCTGGCGTTCGCTGATTTCTTTGCGCAGATGCAGGTGGGTTTTGATGCGGGCTAGCAGTTCTTCTTTGGCAATTGGCTTGCTTAGATAATCATTAGCTCCCATCTCCAATCCAGTTACTAAATCCGAGATGCGATTTTTGGCAGTCAACAGCAAGATGGGCAGTCGATCGAGTTCCCAAGAAGCGCGAATTTTTTTGGTAACTTCATAGCCAGTCATTATCGGCATCATTACATCGAGCAAGATTAGGTCGGGGTCGAGACCTTGCTCTAGCAGAGCAAGGGCTTCTGCACCAGATGTGGCTTGGCTGATGGCATAGTGGTGCAAAGACAGATAGTTGACTAGTACCTGCCGATTTATTGGCTCGTCATCGACAATCAGAATGTGCCAATTCCCTTGCTCTGGGTTCGACTCGGCAGTACCAGGGCTAGGAGGAGGAGTTACTTGTACGATCGAATCTGACCTTTGAGTGCTGTGGGGGCTGGTTTCCAAATCTGCCAATGCTAGAGACTGAAGGGAAATCGACGATGATTCAGTCGCTGCTTCCTCTTCTGCACGAGCTGAAATTGGCAGGGTAAAAGTAAACTGAGATCCAACCTTAAAGATAGATTTGAGGCTAATTTCTCCCCCGTGCAACTCCACTAGCTTTTTGGTGATTGCTAAACCCAAGCCAGTGCCGCCGTAAACTCGACTTGTGGAACCATCGGCTTGTTCAAAGGACTCAAAGATTCTATCTATTTTATCTTCTGGGATGCCAATGCCAGTATCGCGAACGGATACGGACAGATTACGATTTACTACTTTTGCCGAGATTTCTACAATGCCGCTGTCGGTGAATTTAATCGCATTTCCGACTAGATTGTACAGAATCTGTTGCAGGCGATTTTCATCGGCACTAGCTGGTGGAAGATCTCGAGAAATGGCATTGATGAGCTGCAAGTCTTTTTTGCCAATCAGAGGTCGGCTGAGAGTCAGCACCACCTCAGCAATTTCTCGCATTGCCACTGGCTTGAGTTGGAGTTTAATATCTTTGTGTCTTAGTTTCGAGAAATCGAGAATATCATTTACTAAGTTAGATAGACGCTGACCGCTAGAAACGATCGTCGCTAGATTGAAGCGAGTTGGTTGGGGGAGTGAGCCAGTGGCTCCATCGATCAAAGACTCAGCAATGCCGATAATCCCATTGAGGGGAGTGCGGAGTTCGTGGGATGTATTGGCAAGAAATTCATCCTTTAACCGATCTAGGCGCTGCAATTCGGCATTTTTCTCTTCGAGAGTTGCTAGTGATGCTTCCAACTGCTCGTGAAATGATTCTAATTCTCTAGTCATCTGGTTAAAGGAGCGGGCAAGTACCCCAATTTCATTCTCAGTCAAAATGGGAGCGGTGGGCAGTGACTTATAATTTCTCTTCTGTACTTCTGCACTTACCGCTCGAGCGGTACGAGTAATTGCCACGATCGGTTGGGAAATTTGGCGAGCCAGTAGAAATATTCCGATTGTCAATATCCCAGATAGGATCGTGCCGTTTAGCCAAATGGATTGAGCTAGCTGGCGTGCGGGTGCAAAGGCTTCATCTTGGCTTATTTCGCCAAGCAATGCTACATCTTGCTCTGGCAGCCAGCGATAAACTCCAATTACTAGCTTGCCTCTATAATTTTCGTAAAGTCCTCTACCGTTATTGCCGAGCAAAGCATCAGCAATTCCTTGGCTGTTAATTCCATCGGGAAATTCCTCCGAACCAAATTTTTCGGCTGAGACAAAATTATTTTCCCCTGAGAGACTACTGCCCACATTGGCTACTAAGTAGGTTTCTCCAGTCTCTCCCAAGCCGACTCGCGCTCTGATAATTCGATCTATTCTCTCTAAGTTCAGGTGTGCGGCAAGCATTCCCATTCGTTGACCTGAGTCGTCGAGAATCGGAGTCTCCAAAGTAATCAGAGGCTTTTCTTCGGAGGGCGATCGGTAAAAATTATATTTAACAGTATTGTTTCGCTCTGGTATTACTTCGCTTAATTGTACCAGAGGCTGATATTTGCCCCTCCGATCGGGGTTGGTGGAGAAGAGAATTTTTCCCCCTTCAGTCAGTATGAAAATTTCTTCGAGTCCCGACTGGTTCTTGGCAAAGGAGGACAGAGATTGTTTGAGGCTAGCTAGGGGTTGTCGATCTTCTGATTTAGTGGTGCGAGAACTCAACAGTATTTTGGCTTCAGTTTTGACTTGTTGTAAATCAGCTAGTGATAAAATGTTTTCTCTTTGGGTAAAAAGCCATCTTTCCAATCCATCTTCTTTAAGGGAAACCGCAACACTTAGTTGGTCGAAGATTAATTTTGTCAGGGATTTTTTGGCTTGATTGAATGCTGCGTACCCTACAAGTGATAGGGTGATTAAGGACAAAATTAGAAAGGAACTAACGAGCTGAATCAGCAGGCTTTTTTGCCAGAATTTCATCACTGACTCCATCTAGTCAAACGATTGTCAATTGATAATTTGCCCGTCCCCTAATTATAGGATTGAGATCGCTTTTTAGGAGCGATCGCTCCCCAACGAGCGAAGATATCCTTTATTTTCTCAATGGCTTCATCGGCAGCAGCTTCTGGTGATATACCATCGACAACTATGCGCTTCATTGTTTGACCCCAAACATTTTCTGCATGAACTTCAGAGTAAGCAGGATTGAGAACTCTGTCTAAAAGGCGAGTTGAATTATTTCTGAACTGCTTTGCTGCTACAAAAACGTGAGGATCGGCGGGATCGTTCCAGAAAGGATCTTCCCAAAGTACGGGCATCACGGGATACCAGCGCCCTGCTGCACTCTTGAAATAGGGTTTTAGGGTTTCTGGTTGCACTAGGTAAGATAAAAAATCTTTGGCGGCTTGTTGGTGCTCGGATTCGGCGAATACCAGTAGCTGTTTGACGGCTACTAAAGAGGTTATCTTTTCCCCGTCTGGCTCCTTAGGGAACTCAACAGTCACCATCCGATCCAAGTAGGTTTCTTCGTCTTTGCGCTGGGAGGCTGGAATCGACATTGTGGTGTTATCCACCATAATTGCGTTTCGGTTGAGGAATTCGATGTTATTGTCCGAACCTCGCCATTTCACTGCTTCAGGAGCGATATATCCATCCTTATAAAAACTAGTAACCCACTCCAGCGTGCTAATTAATCCTTGGCGTACCTCTGGATCGTCTAATTGGAGCTTACCTTTTCGATCTAGCAATCTGATATCGTAAGCTTCCAAAAATTGTTCAAAAGCGTAGAAGGTATCATTTGTTGCTTCTGGAGATAATGATATAGCCAGACCGTAGATATTCTGCCCTTTAGCACGCAGAGCATCCTGAGCTTGCTTCCAGAAGTCCCAGAAAGCATCCCACTCTTGAGGAATATCGGAATCGACGAAACCCGCGTCGTCGATAAGATTGCGCCAGTAGTGGAGGTGAACGGAGTTTTGCTGAAAAGGTACTGCATAGTAACCAAACTTTTTGGTTTTCTTGTTGTACATATAAACAGATTCGAGGGCGATCGGGCTATACAAATCTTTCAGTGGCAAGAGCAGATCTGAAACATCTGCCAGTTTGCCTTCCCACGTCCAGCGCGAACTCAGTGCGGAGTCAGTTCTCATAGAGAAAAGGATGTCGGGTGGCTTACCCTCCTTAAGAGCAGCGATAGTTTGTTTGTCGATATCGTCCTCGCTAATTATTTCTATTTTTACTGGGATCCCGCTTTTTTGTTGCCAGTCGGAAACGATTTTCTTAATGGACTGATTTTCTCCAGCAAAGTAGCCTTGATTCCACCAAATTGTGAGAGGGTGTTCGTTGGTAGGAACTTTTGACTTTATTTCAGGAGTTTGAATCGTACAGGTTACTAATACTAAGCTGAGCAGAAATAGTAAAGCGAATAGGTATTTGCGTAACATTATAGTCTTGGTGAAGATTTCTTCTGTGGCTACTGTTGATGTCTGCGTCTCCAGAAAGTCCCAGCCACCCAACGCTGTTCCTGTAAGTATTGGTATCGCCACAGAGGGAGATAATTGCAAAAAGCACGTTCTGTTACCATTCGATAAGCAGGTATTGCTTCTTGTCTCCCTCTGAGATAATCGGCGATCGCATTACCAGCATAATAACCCCCTCCCATTGCCGAACTTATACCGTAAGAGGAAATAGGATCGTAAGCAAAAGCTGCATCGCCTACAGCTAGCCAGCCTTCTCCTACGGGTGACACTAAACAGGAGGTTTGTGCGGATTTGGCGAAGACACCTCGAGCGTAATTTGGCAATCGATCGGTGGAAAAAAGTGTTTTAATTAGCTTTGTTTGTTGAAGTTTTTGCCAGTAGGGTTCGACTTGATGCCAAGCTCTCTCGACTAGATCGCCATCGGTCATAAATACTGTTACTAAACGTCTATCTGCAAGCAAAGCTGCATACCACCATCCATCGGCTACTGCTTCTATGTGGGTATATAAAGGAATATGCTCGATATCTTCTAGAAAGAAATAACAAGCCAATCCCACACAGCGATCGTAATATTTTCTCGCTCGCCCCAGATATCTTGCTAACTTGGCTTTTCTCCCAGTAGCATCTACTAAAAAATTAGCTTCGAGAGAGTGGATTTTGCCTCGGTATTGTACCAAAACTTCCCATTTGCTCTCTAAAGACCTAACTTCGAGTAATTTACAATTCCAAAACCATTTGACACCAAGACTAATTGAGAGTTGGGAAAGTTTGGTTTCAAAATCAGTTCGGTTGAGATGCCAACCCCGATTTAATGGTCGATCGATAAATAAATTATCTCTAGGTTGGCTGCTACCCCAAAGAAAGCGGTTTCCGTAACAAGGAAGGTGAGTAGAACTATCTACCAACTTATTCAACCCCATTTTATTAAGCAGAGGTTTCACGTTAGCAGAAAGCACTTCTCCTATTTTGCTTCTGACAGTAGGATTGGCTTCCAATACTATAGTAGGAACGCCTCTAGCCGCAAGAGTTATAGCCGTAGCGGTACCAGCCGGTCCCCCACCAAATATAACCACCTGTTTTGAAGAATTAGTATGCAAGTAGTTATCTTTCTCCACGTCCGAACAAGGGTCTTTCTCGTAAAGCTCTTTCTTCTAATACTTTGGCAGCCTTTTGTACTACGAGCGTTTCGGCGGCGGCTATTTGTTCTTCGCTAGCTTTTTCCGCATATTTCACCTGCTCGAAGCTGGGATCGGATTTAATAAACGGACCGCGATCGCTTTCCACCCAAATTTGCTCGGGGAAAAATCCTTGCTCGTTATTTTCTGGCCCTTCGTGTTCTACTGCGATACCTAGTTCGTGCCATTCCCGAACCATTTGATTAATCTTTCTTTCGTAATTCGTACCAAAATCTCGCAACCAATCTTGTCGGTAATCGAAATGTTTGAGTCTTTGAGCAATATTGAGATTAGTATCTCTCAAACGTTTATAACTGTCTTCACTCAAAACTTGATTGGGGACGCGAGCCGTCCAAAATGAAGGTAGGGGCAAATAAGTGGAGGGATCGTATCCCGAAAGACAGCTAGCTTCATCTGTTTGCCACGGTACTCCCAGCCAACGGGTTAAAGTTCCAGGGCCGCTAGCTGCTAGTGGCCCGTCTTCAGCTAAGGCAATTTTGGGTGCTAACAACGAACCCCAATTATCTTTGGGTTGTTGGCCCTCCAGCAGAATGTTTAAGCGAAAAGGCTCTTTCTCTTTCCACATCAAATCTACCCGCATTGGCCAACTCAGCTCGATTCCTGGGTGAAAAGGTCCTCCCAAACATTCTTCTAAAGCCGCTTTGTTTAATGCTTCTGTTTGCAACTGCGGCGACATCTCTTCTAAGAATTGGTAGGTAGGAGATTTTTCGATACTAAAATTTCCTTCGGCCCACTGTTGTAACCAATAGTATTGGGTGCGGGTAACAGAAAGATCTACTTGAGGATCTGTGGGATATTCGCTAAAAGCATCCCCGTAAAATGGTGGTATTTTTGAAGGTTCGCGTTCGTTGCAATCTGGATCCCGAAACCAATTGAAAAAATATTCTCGCTCGGCTTTAGATGTCTGTGTAGGATCTGAAAGTAGGTTCAATAGCTCGGGATTAGTAAAATTACTGGGGGAATTGTGGCCAAAGAGAAAGAAAAAACCTTGGTTTACCCATTGAGTTTGAGTGAGGCGCTCGAAAATCGGATAAATGTGTTCCCAAAAATTAGGCTGTTCTGGTCTGTGGAGCCATTGTTTTCGATAAAATAAATCGAGAACTACGTCGTACATAGTCACTACACCGTATAATCCTTGCCCGTAGTTAGGTGGTGCTACTGCTACCATTGCTGGTTCGGCTTCCATTTCCAACTCTCCCAGCTTTACAGTAGCCCTAACAGGGCCGTCACTAATATCATCGTGCCAACCATCATTGTTAGCAAAGGTAGTAGCAGGTTTTCCATCGCTTGAAGAAGAATTACCATCGCCGCCAAAAAATAATAATCGCCCTTTTTCGTCAGTGCGAATTTCTCCTAGAGAGACTTGTTTGGAGAAAAACGTGCCTCCATCTAGTTTGTATTTGTCCCCCTGAGTGTTTTTACCTGAAATACTTCGAGATCCTGGATCGATAATCAGTTTTTTGCGTTCTTCCCCTCTTATCTCAGAGTTTCTTAATTGAGAAGCAATGGCCAAGCCATCAAGATCCAAAGCATTATTAAATTGATACCAAGCTGCTTTGCGGTTAGCGACGTGGACCCGCCAGACAATTTCAGCCTCATCGGCGGTAATTTCTCTGACTACTCGATCGTCTTCTGTTAACCCATATATTCGAAAACGTGCTACCTGCTTTTTCACTCTTCCTTGACTATCTTTATATCCATCTTCTGCTACCGCTGGCTTGCCAGGAATTTCAGGCGCTAGAAAATATTCTTCAGGAGGAGCATTGCCAATTCGGGCAATTCCGAGTGCTGGATAAATGGCGCACTTAGCAATTTTTTGATTCTCAGACATTTTTAACAAAACTAAGATTCTCTATGACTAATTCAAACCCCAGTGGGCTGCTGAATATTACTTCAGACTTAGTTTTTCCTTTTCCTTAGATATCCGTTGTTCGTAACAATCTTTTACAAATCAATTTTGCCGGCACTGATGTGAAAACAACATCAATAGAGTATAATCCTGCTTTTAAAGCGTGCATTTCAGTTAAAACAGGAGCTACTTTTTTAACTTCTTTTAATTTCTCTCTCACGGTTCGCTCATTTTTTCTGGAGTTAGAAGAAATAGCTATTAATGAGTAATTATGCTCAGAAGTTAGGAAAAATATTGAAGCATATTGCTATAAAATATCCTTCAAGCATAGTTCGCAAACGCCAAGACTTTGTTGGCTCAAGCAATTAGATAGTAATTAAACATAATACACGAGGGAGAGGACGCAGTTCTCTCCCACACCCAGCAATAAAACTAAACTGTACAGTATAAAAATAACCTTTGGTCAATTGGTGGTTAAGCGATCGAGCACTTGAATAAAAGATCTCGGTAAAAGTCAGCTCGCTAATTCCTCCAAAATGAAGCTAAAGGGATTCAGAATTATGAGTCGCTAATCTTCAAGACGACTAAGTTCTTCCTTCATTCTTGCCAAGGTACTTTCCATGTCGGCAATAGATTCGCGAAGAGCTACAAATCTTTCATTCTCGTTAAGTTCTAATGACAGTAATACTGGGCGATGGTCAGTTTCTGCTTGACTGTCTGAAAACTGACTATAGCAATCCGATCTGAGTCGTGAAATCGAGCGGGGCGATCGTGAAATTGAACGGGCGATCGGGGAATTGAACAGGCGATCGGGGAATTGAACTGGCGATCGTAGAATTGAACTGGCGATCGGGGAATTGAACTGGCGATCGGGGAATTGAACTGGCGATCGTAGAATTGAACAGGCGATCGTAGAATTGAACAGGCGATCGGGGAATTGAACTGGCGATCGTAGAATTGAACTGGCGATCGGGGAATTGAACAGGCGATCGTAGAATTGAACGGGCGATCGCGGAATTGAACAGGCGATCGTGGAATTGAACAGGCGATCGTGGAATTGAACAGGCGATCGTAGAATTGAACAAGCGATCGTGGAATTGAACAGGCGATCGAGGGATTACCTTTCAAACTAAAAAGGGTAAAATTAAAAAGTTATAGTTATTTTTTTGTCAATATTTATTAAATGGATTCAACAAGTAAATCTCAATTAAATGAATTAATTAAATTTATTAAAA
>JASJDA010000046.1 GCA_030065755.1 Prochloraceae cyanobacterium
AGTGTAGTTAATGGAAGAAACAACAGTGTCAATGCCGCCTCTGGCTACTTCCAATACTCGATCGCCAGCAGTATTGACTATGAAAGTATCGTTACCAATACCCCCATTCATAACATCATTTCCAGCTCCTCCGTTGAGAATATCAAAGCCAGCAGCACCAATTAGGATATCATTGCCAGCATTGCCATTAAGCCTATCGTTACCTGCAAGGCCATTGAGCCTATTATTAGCAGCATTACCCACGATATTATTATTGAGACTATTGCCTGTGCCATTTTGTGCAGTACCGGAGAGGATTAAATTTTCCACGTTAGCACCAAGGCTGTAGTTAATTGTTGAATTAACAGTATCAATTCCCTCATTCAAAGCTTCTACTACTCGATCGAGTGTACTGTTGACTATGAAAGTATCATTACCAGTACCGCCATTAAGCAGATTGTTGCCTGCAAGGCCATTGAGCGTATCGTTACCTGCAAGGCCATTGAGTGTATCGTCACCTGCTGTACCAGTAAGAGAATCGTTGCCTGGCGTACCGTCAACGATCGTACCAACAGAAAGACTCCACAGTTCATCTCCATTAGTCCCGTCATCAGCACTAAAAAACAGAGTACCGTTAACAAATGTTAAATTATCTGGATAAGAACCAGAAGCGCCAAAGTTAAGATCGGCAACCCGAGTGGTGCCTGCTGCGGTGCCGTCGCTCTTCCACAGTTCTCTTCCGGTATTGCCGTCATTAGCAGTAAAAAACAGAGTCCCATTAACATCTATCAAGTCCCTTGGATACGAACCACCACTTAGATTAATATCCGTAACCAGAGTGGTGCCTGCTGCGGTGCCGTCGCTCTTCCACAGTTCGGTTCCATTAGTACCGTTATCGGCAGTGAAAAACAGAGTACCGTTAACGTTTGTTAAGTTAAAGGGGTTAGAACCTAAGTTGCTGCCCGATCTAATATCAGCAACCAGAGTGGTGTTTGTACCAGTGCTATCGGTCTTCCACAGTTCTGTTCCAATAGTGCCATTATCGGCAGTGAAAAAGAGGGTACCGTTTACATTTGTTAAGTTATAGGGGTAAGAACCTAAGTTGCTGCCCGTTCTAATATCGGCAACTAGAGTGGTGCTTGGTGCAGTACCATTACTCTTCCACAGTTCTCTTCCATTGTTGCCGTCATTAGCAGTAAAAAACAGAGTGCCATTAACATCTGTCAAGTTCCTTGGATACGAACCAGCAGCAAATGCTGGGTTAATATCTCTAACTAAAATGGTGCTTGATGCAGTACCATCACTCTTCCACAGTTCAGTTCTATTAGTGCCGTCATTAGCAGTAAAAAAGAGGGTACCGTTAACATCTGTTAAGTTTGATGGATAAGAACCAGCAGCAAATGCTGAGTTAATATCGGCAACCAGAGTCGTGGTTGTACCAGTGCTATTGGTCTTCCACAGTTCGGTTCCATTGGTGCCGTTATTAGCGCTGAAAAACAGAGTGCTATTAACATCTGTCAAGTTTGATGGAAACGAACTAGCATTACCAGGGTTAAGATTGACAACTAGAGAGGTGCCTGCTGTAGTTCCATCACTCTTCCACAGTTCGGTTCCATTGCTGCCGTCATTAGCACGAAAAAACAGAGTACCATTAACTTTTGTTAAGGAAAATGGATAAGAACCAGTGCTGAAATTAATATCTCTAACTAAAATGGTGCCTGCTAGAGTTCCATCACTCTTCCACAGTTCGGTTCCATTAGTGCCGTTATTAGCAGTGAAAAACAGAGTACCATTAACATCTGTCAAGTTCCTTGGAGACGAACTAGCACCTACTAATGGGTTAATGTTTTTAACAAGAATGGGAATGGCAAATACACCACTGTAAGTCTTCGTAACTTCTCCTACAAAGGCTATTGAAGGTTTAAACCTCCCTAATTTTACCTCTAGTTCCCAATCGCCACCAAGCGCCTCACTTCCAGTACGATTAGCCGAAGCAGCAATATTTGCTCCTGTAATCTTATGCAGTTTGTCGAGAAATTCTGCTCCTCCATCTCCTGCTGCTACGTTACAACCGTAGATTAGTAAACTGGGAGAAGAAGCAGAAGTAAAACAACTTCTCAGTTGTTCGGCGTATTTATCTAAAGTATCGAGACTCAATTGAGTATTGCCTAAATACAGACAACCAGGTGAGCCATGAGAAACTAAATGTATGGAGGTAAGATCGTGGTGTGATGAGAGTGCAGCGCTTATTTGATCAATTCCATCAATGTCTGAATCAAGAACTAGTATTTCGCTTCCTGGAACTACTGCTTCTACTAGACTATTGTAGTCTGATACGTTGCGATCGATTACTATAAGTGCCTTCTGTTTTGATATAGTGCCAGAAGTATTTAGTAGTAGCTTCATATATCTTCTCCAGTTAAATTGAAAACACTGAAAAAATTAATTTGTTCTTAGACTAATATACCTGAATACACGCACTTAAAATTTAACTTCATTTAATTTTTATAGTCAATTCATCAGAATTTCAGATAAAAATGATGGAAAAATACAGCAACAAATTGCTGATTTTATAGGACGAAAATGATGAGGGAATGACTGATGCCCAATTGCACGATGAATTAATAACTTTATTATTCGCCGGACACGAAACCACTGCTTAGGGTTTAGCTTGGCTGTTTTATTGGATTCACTATCTTCCAGAAGTTCAAGAAAAATTACGCTTTGAATTAGATTCAAAAGGATAAAATCCAGATTACAGCCAAATAAATAATTTACCTTATTTAGACGCAGTAATTTCAGAAACTTTGCGATTTTATCCGATTGCTACGACAACTTTTGCTCGCATTCTTACTCAACTAATATCTATTATGGGCCACGCTTTTGAAGCATCAACTTGGTTGATGATTTCTATTTATTCTCTTCATCATAGAGAAGATTTATATCCAAATTCAAAACAGTTTAAACCAGAAAAATTTTTACAAAAAAGCTATTATCCTTACGAATATATCCCCTTTGGTGGAGGAAATCGTCGTTGTTTGGGGTCGGCTTTAGCATTACTAGAAATGAAATTAGTGGCAGCTACAGTTTTATCAAGCTTCCAACTAGAATTAGCAAGATATACTCCGATGTTGCCAGCACGTCGCGGTTTAACTCTCGCTCCTCCAGCTTCTTTCAAAATGGTAGTCAAAAGAAAACTGGCAAAAGTTTGTTAAGATGGTGCGCTGTTTGCTATTTCTTACGATCGATCCTCAAAAATCATGCTTATCGCCAAACTGTAAGACGAAGTAATAGAGAACGAAAGAAATCTACTACAACGCCTGTTTCTGGACAAATCAGCGTGGTTAGTTCACTTCAAAGAATTTGATTAGTTTTCAAAAGGGATTGTGTTGAATTCTCTAGATCGCAGTTTTCTAATTGGAGATTATAAACTTCTCGATTTCCTGTCAAAAAATTCTCTGAGAGAGTTTCGGCTTCTAATTTAAGTTGCTCGATTTGGCTGCATATTCCGTACATTTTATAAGAGTTATCGTCAATTAATTTTTGAGAATTGTGATTGATTTTTCTCAGGTAATTTTGACTTGTTTGCCAAAATTTATTCTTAGAGATAGACATTTTTTTTAATCGTTCTTTACGGGAGACTTTCAATAAACCATCTGATATTCCGTCAAGCAAATAACCACATTCAGTTTTAAGAGAATAATTCATTTTTCTCTGCCAATTAAATGATATTTGGGTTTCAGAAAATTCTTTTAAAGTATTAGCAACATTGCTGAAGTCTCCTAGTTGAAAATGACAAAGAGTCAATCCTAAATAGGCAGCAACTAGTCTCTCTTCCTTTTCTAAAAAAATAGCTTTATTAAATTTATTTCGGGCTTCTCTTAATAAACTAGTCTGTTCGCAATCTGAGAGTTGAGCCTGTTTTAAAGCAGCAAGCCCGCTATCTAATTCAGATTTGATTAATTTTTTAACCTTAATGTCTAGCGAATCTAGAAGTCCAAAATATTGACCGATGGCTTTCGTTCCTTTTCCTAAAAATGAACTAATGAGTGCCATAAAATATAACCCTCCATACTTGAGCGAAAATCATAAGTATATTCACTTATGATATCTCTTACTGCTAAATAGATCTGTGAGCTGGGAGAGCAAAAATTTTGCCCATAGGTCTATTCGAGCTTAAAGGGAACAGAGAATAGGGAATAGGGAACAGCAAACAGTGACTGGGAAAGGAAAAGGATTTAGACTTTTCCCAAACTCCTTTCTCCTTAAAAAGAGAGAATTGTATCCCAGGAAAAAGGCAATAGTCAACAGTTTCCCCCTGTTGCCTGTTGCCCGTTCCCTGTTCCCTCCCAGGCTTTCACAGAGGTCATTTGTAGCGCCGCGAGATAAGGGAAATTGGTATTATCTTGGCTAAAGCCGATAGGATGATACAAAAGCTCAACAATTTTATCTAGTTGTGGTAGAAAATTTTTCAAATGGGGAATGTTAAAACTGCAAGCGCTATAAAAGTCTAGTCTGTATAAACCAATAGATTGGATAAATTATCCCCTTGCTATAGAACCTAAGAGAGATGTCGAAAAGATTCGCTACCCAGTGCGAGCGAGCGGTCGCGGCTAAAAGCCTTAATAACCTAGCATTAGCTAGTTCGTGTATCCTTAGGATCTATCTAAACTAAAATAAACAGTTTTGGCTAATATATAACTTGAAATTAGTCAAATTAACTAAAAAATTATATAACTATGACCGTATCATAGGCTTTCCATGAGCGAGCTTTCCACTTATCAACAATCTAGCAACCTCAATTCAATCAAAATGAAGGAATGCTATGCTAACAAAATGCAGTATCCTCCAGAGCAATATCAGCTCGTACAACAAGATATTATTGAGATAATCCAAACTGGCTTAGATTCCCAAACTATCTTATCGAGGCTTGCTGCTAAAATAGGGCAAATTATGCGCGCTGACACCTGCATAATTGTTGCTGGGACAAATTTTGTCCGTCCCGTAAATACTGGTTTCTGGCATTCGAGCGATACAACAGTGCTAGCCGCCGATCGAATCAGTGAATTACTCTCTCATCCAGTATTAACAGAAGACTTAGTAAATAGAAGAGAACCTTTAGCAATTCCAGACATACAAGCAACTAAAAATGAGTATGCAGTGAATTTGCCTTGGCAACTACGCGGATTTTTGAAAATTGGTACCTACTTTCAGGGATCTGCTAATGGCATCATCTCGATCGGACAATCTCAGCCTCGCGATTGGACTTTGAGAGATCAAAAATTAATCAAGGTCGTTTCGGATTCAGTAGCAATAGCACTTTCGGTTATACAACTGCAACAGCAAAATGAAAAAAGTACCAGATACCAAGCTTTAATCAAAGATATTAGTGAAGCAATTCGCCAGCACATTGATATCGATTCTGTACTTGCCAAAACTGTAGAGGAAACAGCCCAATTTCTTGAGGTAGATAAAGCAGCGGTTTTGATGCTCAAATATAAGTCTCCTCAGATAGCAGGTAAATCCAATCACCAAACTTCGGAGATAGAAGCTCAAATTATTTCTCAATGGTCGGCTAAGAAAGATGTAGCCCAATTGTCGAAACCATATTTATTTTCTCTTGGCGATTCTTTATGGTGCACTCAAGCTTTTAAGAATGCCCCTCATCCCTTAATATTAGAAACTAAAACTAACTTCCCAGACTTGAGCAGTCTTCAAAAGAGCGATCGAGAAGAATCGCAGCAGAATCGATCGGCATTATTAATAATGCCCTTAATGGGAAGTATTACCAGTGACTTACAATCTGGAGTAGTCATCGGCTTTTTAGTTTTGGAAAATCTTCAAACCCGACTTTGGGAAACTGAAGAATTGGAGTTAATTAAGTGGGTAAGCGGGCAAATGAGTACCGCCATATTACACGATCGAGCTTTGAATAAAGTACAATCAATCGTCAGTAAGCGTACAGCTCAGCTCAAGTGGAGTTTAGAAGTTCAAGCCAAACTATCTGAAGGAATGCGCCAGCAAATCTTGCAACTTCGACAATTGAATAAACTCAAAGATGAATTTGTCGAAAGCATTAGTCACGAGTTGAAAACTCCCCTGACCAAAATGAAAATGGCGATCGAGATGTTACGTCAACCAGGACGATCTCCAGAGCGCAAGGCAAGATACTTAGATATTCTAGAAGATGCTTATAATCGAGAAGAAAAACTAATTGGAGACTTGCTAATCGTACAAAAGCTAGAGTCAAATCGCTACTCTCTCAATCCCGAACAACTAGACCTCAAAGAAATTGTCAGCGAGTTAGCATCCTCGTTTAGAGAACAGTGGAGCTCTGATAATAAAAGACTGAACTTGGCGGTCGATTATACTCTCGGAGCTAATTCCAAGACATCGCTCGGCTCATCTCTAATGCTATACACCGACCCTAATAGTATTAAGCAGATTTTAAGCGAACTTTTGACTAATGCTAGTAAATACTCCGATCGAGACACCACCGTACATCTCGATATCACTCAAAAAACAACTTTAGAAGGCGATCGAGTGATTTTCACCATAACCAACTACGGTCTGAGTATTTCTCCTGAAGAACAAACCTATATTTTTGATAAATTCCGTCGAGGAGAAGGAATTCCAGAAAAAGCTATTCCAGGAATCGGTATTGGCTTAACTCTGGTTAAATATTTAGTAGAACACCTTAATGGTACTATTAATGTCTCCAGCTATCCTTCAGAAAATCCTTCCACTTTTATCAACTCTTTTACCGTTACTGTGCCTCAGTTTCAACCAGAGCATAAATAATTGATAATATGCTCGCCGATAATGCACGATCCGGAGCGCTGCAATATTCTAAATATTCTGCGACAGCACGCCAGCTAGAAATTTTTAGCGTGGCAGGAAAATTTTTGTTTTATTTGTGGTGGGACAAGCTAGTCGCCAATAACTCTTCTAAGCAAAGACATCGCCGCGCTCGATGGTTAGTCAGAAAGTTATTACAGTTGGGGCCAACTTTTATTAAAATAGGCCAATCACTATCGACTCGTGCTGACTTACTACCCCTAGAGTACGTCCAAGAATTGGGACAATTACAGGATCGGGTCCCGCCATTTAATCCTACAGACGCAATCTCGATCGTAGAATCAGAATTGGGCAAGTCAATTTATGCTTTATACCGAGATTTCGAGCCCCAACCTTTAGCATCTGCTAGTATCGGACAGGTACACAAAGCGACACTACATGCGGGGGAAAATGTAGTTGTTAAAATCCAGCGTCCTGGTTTAGATGGCATATTTAACCTCGATTTTGAAGTTCTCCACAGACTGGTGCGTTTTGCTAATCTGTTTGTACCAATTTTAAAGAAATACAATCTAGAGCAAATTTATCAAGAGTTTTTTGAAATTCTGTTTTTAGAAATAGACTACATACACGAAGGGAAAAATGCCGATCGCTTTCGCCAAAATTTTAGCAACTATTCTCAGGTAAAAGTCCCCCAAGTCTATTGGAAATATACCACTAAAAGAGTATTGACTTTAGAGTATCTCCCAGGTATTAAAATTGACGATCGTCAGAGTCTAGAAGCTAACGAGATTAATACCAATGAAGTGATTAAACTGGGCATATATTGCTATCTCAAACAGTTGTTAGAAGATGGTTTTTTTCAGTCCGATCCCCATCCTGGCAATATGGCAGTTTCAGGGGAAGGTAAGATCATTTTCTACGATTTTGGCACCATGACAGAAGTAAAGTCTATGGCGCGGGAGCAAATGGTCAAGACTTTTTTTGCAGTGCTAAAAAAAGATACTGACGAAGTGGTGGAAAGTCTCATGTATATGGGGTTGATCGAACCGATGTCAGATATGACCCCCGTCAAACGCATGGTTAATTTTCTCTTGGATAATTTTAGAGATAAACCTGTAGATATCAGGGCTTTTGAACAAATAGGGGACGAACTCTATGAAATGTTCCGAGAACAACCTTTTCGCCTACCAGCCCAAATGACTTTTATTTTAAAGTCTTTGACCACTCTCGACGGCATTGCTCGTTCTCTAGATCCGCAATATAATTTAATAGCAGCAATGACTCCTTTTGTCAAGAACATAGCTTTTTCTAGTTCTGAAGGCAAAATCTTGCGGGTTTTAGCCAGACAAGCAAAAGAATACGTTACCAATAAATGGCAGCAACCGAGTCGCAGCGAAGCATTAATTAAACGCTTAGAAACCCGCATCGAATTAGGAGAATTACAAGTGCGGGTTCGTTCCAGAGAAAGCGATCGCGCTCTGCAAAAAATTTATCTGGCAATTAAAAGTCTTATTTATAGTAGTTTGACAGGATTTAGTTTAATTGCTGCTACTGTTTTATTTTTAGGAAAATCTCCGAGTTGGGCTATTGCTGCTTTTTGTTTTTCAGCTTTTTGGTTTGTTATTTTATTGCGTTCTTTAATTGTTCTTTCTCTGCGAGAAAAAGTCGATCGCATGATAGATAAATAAATAAAAAAATCTTTTAATTTTCTAGTTTAAAAAGCAATAAACTAGTAAAATAATTATATTGTCTTAGTAATAATGAAGACAGAAACAAGCGATCGAACTGCAATTAAGGTACATATACTTAAATTTAATTAATTCATAAAAATCAACTCAAAAATAGAGCAACTAATTACTGATTACCGAACTTATAATTACGGTTAGCGCCAAAAAATACCTCAACAAAGTAAGATTAAGAAACCTTACAATTATTAGAGCAAGGCTGCTTTAACTTTAAGAAAAACGGATATCTGTCACGTACCCCTAAAGAGAATTTAGGGGCTTGCCAAGACCGAAAGCCAATCGGTTGAGACAAGTTAAACAAGTGTCTAGGGTAGAGGTTTGACCTCAACTGAATTAACTAGTGGTGGCACACTAAAACATAGTACAGATGCCTCTCTAGTCTGTACTCTCTGTGTTAATCAGTCCCGAAGAGAAGTAAATACACTCCCATATTATTCTCATGAGTATTAAAGACAAACCTAATCCTTCATGGAATCGGCAAATTGGCAATATATTACTTTGGGGTGCAGGATTATTCTTTCTGCTAAACCTTTTGTCGCCCCTGTTCTTCGGGCCACAAATACCCCAAGTTCCATATAGTCTATTTATCAATCAGGTAGAAGACGGAAAAGTAGAAAGAGTTTCCGTCGGTGAAAACGAAATTCGCTACCAGGTAAAAGGAGAATTCGACCAAGGAGGGCAAATCTTAAGAACAACTCCCATATTCGATCTAGAATTACCCAAACGTTTAGAAGAACAAGGGATTGAGTTTGCTGCTGCTCCACCATCTAAAACAGGCTGGTTTACCAGTTTATTAAGCTGGGTAATTCCACCACTAATTTTCGTAGGTGTTTGGTGGTTTTTCCTGACTCGCGGCGCTCGCGGTGGCGGTCCTCAAGGCGCTCTTTCGTTTACTAAAAGCAAAGCTAAAGTTTACGTAGAAGAAGACGCTACTAAAGTTACTTTTGACGATGTAGCTGGAGTAGAAGAAGCCAAAACCGAATTAGCAGAGATTGTCGAGTTTCTCAAAGAACCCGATCGCTACACCGCAATTGGAGCGAAAATTCCTAGAGGTGTACTATTAATAGGGCCTCCTGGAACTGGTAAAACTTTGATGGCCAAAGCAGTAGCAGGAGAAGCAGGAGCACCATTCTTTAGCATCTCAGGTTCGGAATTCGTAGAACTTTTCGTCGGTGCAGGTGCAGCAAGAGTAAGAGATCTCTTCGAACAAGCAAAACAAAAAGCCCCCTGTATTATTTTTATCGACGAATTAGATGCCATTGGTAAATCCCGCGCTGGTGCTGGTTTTATGGGGGGTAACGACGAAAGAGAACAAACCCTCAACCAGTTATTAACCGAAATGGATGGATTTTCGGCAGGAGATGCCACAGTGATTGTGTTAGCAGCTACCAACCGTCCAGAAACTCTAGACCCAGCTTTATTGCGTCCAGGACGCTTTGACCGACAAGTATTAGTCGATCGCCCCGACCTTTCCGGTCGCCTGAGAATTCTAGAAATCTATGCTGGTAAAGTAAGATTAGGCGACGACGTAAACTTAAAAGAAATTGCTACTCGTACCCCAGGCTTTGCTGGTGCAGATTTAGCTAACTTAGTTAATGAAGGCGCACTACTCGCCGCGCGCAACAAGCGGGAACGAGTTAGCCAAGCAGATTTAAACGAAGCCATTGAGAGGGTAATAGCTGGTTTAGAGAAGAAAAGCCGTGTCCTCAACGAGAAAGAAAAGAAAGTTGTCGCTTATCACGAAGTGGGTCACGCCTTAGTTGGCGCAGTAATGCCTGGAGGGGGTAAAGTATCTAAAATATCGATCGTCCCTCGCGGTATGGCTGCTTTAGGCTATACACTGCAATTACCTACTGAAGACCGCTTTTTACTCTCAGAGTCCGAATTACGCGATCAAATCGCTACTATGCTAGGGGGACGTGCAGCTGAAGAGATTATTTTTGGCAGTATCACTACTGGTGCTTCTAACGACTTACAGCGAGCAACCGATTTAGCAGAGAGAATGGTCACGACTTACGGTATGAGTAAAGTATTAGGTCCTCTAGCTTATGAAAAAGGTCAGCAAAATCAATTTCTGGGCAATGGTATGATGGGAAATCCTCGCCGCATGGTGAGTGATGAAACTGCCAAAGCGATCGATGACGAAGTTAAAGATATTGTCGAAACTGGTCACCAAAAAGCTTTGGAACTCCTCAATCAGAATCGGGATTTATTAGAGGAAATAGCCCTAAAAATCCTAGAAAAAGAAGTAATTGAAGGCGAGGAATTGCAAACACTTTTGAATAAGGTAAACCCGATCGATCTCGATAAGGTTCCTACTGAAGCCTAATTGTTAATTACTGATTAGTGAGTTTAATTTTAATTTCCTTCCCCATCATTAATTTATTTAGGGGAGGGATTTTTGTTGTTATAGCAGTCTAATGATAATTTAGGTTTTTTGTCTAAAAATCTCGATAACTAATGCAGATGTTAACGGCAGTTATAATATCCTGCGAAAATAGGAATTGTCACAGAGGCCTTTTACTAATGCATCTAAGCCATGTTGGCTGGTAAAGTAGGTGATACGATCGCAAGCAGCATCTGGCGAGATAATCCTGGGTTTGGGTGTACGGTTTGCACTTACACTTTTAATACTTTCCAGTGTCACCGCTATGTCGTTTGGTTGTTGGAAAAATACCATATCTACTACGCGATCTACAGTTAACCTAAAGAGTTTCTGCATGAGTCGCTGTATCTGATATCGTTTCTCTGCGATTATTAGAGTTTTTCATCGAAATTCGCGGCAGGAGACCCCTTCTGAAAAGCCGAGCGTAAGCAATGGCGTTCAGGAGGGGAAGTCCAATGATCCCCTTAAACTAAACATTTCTGGTAGTGGTTTAGACGCTAGAGTGCGACTAGGCGATCGCCTAGTACTAGCAAAACCTACTTTTTAGTGTTTAAATATTCTTCAAGTGCTTCCGAACCGCCAATAAGTTTCCCGTCAATAAAGACTTGGGGAGTTGTGGTTGCACCCGCTACAGCAAGCAGAGAATGAGTGGTAATATCTTTACCTAAGACGATCTCTTCGTAATTCATACCCCGATCGGAGAGCATTTTTTTAGCACGCACGCAGTAAGGACAACCTATTTTGCTAAACATAGATATCAATTCTGGCTTTTTAGCGTTTGGATTGATATATTTCAGCATAGTTTCTGCGTCCGATACCTCAAATGGATCCCCAGGTACTTCTGGTTCAATAAACATTTTGTCAATGACCCTATCTTTGACTAACATCGAATAGCGCCACGATCGCGCTCCAAAACCTAAGTCTGATTTATCTACCAGCATTCCCATTCCTTCGCTGAATTCTCCGTTACCGTCGGGAATTAAGGTTACGTTTTCTGCTTCTTGATCTTTTGCCCACTCGTTCATCACAAAGGTATCGTTAACGGAGATGCAGATAATATCATCTACGCCATTTTCTTTGAATGCGGTAGCTAATTGATTGTAACCTGGTAGGTGCGTAGACGAGCAGGTTGGAGTGAAAGCCCCAGGTAAGGAAAAGACTACCACCGTTTTACCAGAAAAAAGTTCTTCGCTTGTGATATCTACCCATTCATTGTTCTGACGAACTCGGAAAGTGACGTTGGGAACTTTTTGTCCTTCTTTGTTTGGCAGCATATTTTTGATTCCTTTTTCTCTAAGTCGTAGTCATTATGACTTTATTTATCATACTCGTTACGAGTATGACTTTGCAAGAGGAAAGAGGAAAATTTTTGAGTCGCGAGAGGGGGAGATGGGGAGATAGTGCAGATGGATGAGATTTTACCTCATATTAGACGACATATATAGTTTTCTAATATTAATCATTATCTAAAAGAGTGGTAAAAGTAACTGAATTTGTTTCCAGTTTGTAACTTTAGTTTCTTATTGTATATTTATGGATTTAAAACTTCATTAGTAACCAAATAAAACTTACTCCAGTGATGCTAAAAGAACAACTAAACCAAATCAAACAAGATCTCATCGTGTTAGGTTTTGCTTTCAAAAATTATAATTATAAATCTCAAACAACTAAAGATAAGAAGGCAAATTTAGATTTATTTGGATTTGTTCGACAGTGGCTGAATAATATTGAAGTAAATAACTGTCTCTTTGCTCGTCGGCTTTGTAAATTAATACCCGCTCAGTGTCCTTTTGCTCGTGAGATTAAGCTTTTCGAGAAAACTCTACTGAGAGTACCTCCTTTATGTAAATTGAACCCTCTTTATAACGAAATATTGGCTTTACGTTTTCGAGCTATTTGCTATTTAGCCGATGGATGTCAACAAGATATTAGCGCTTATTATTAAGAAACATTGGCTCCTAAGCAGAAGATATCTACACAATTATTTTAGAGAAAAACAAATAATAAATATAACTTTCAGGAAGAAAATTTTGTTTTATTGTTGGTTTAATATGCTTGAAAAACTAAAACGCAATAATAATATATAGAGCTTGACTCAGTTTATTTGCTTTTTTAACTTGTAAATAGCAAGATATCAATCAAAAAAACAATAACCGTAGAGAACGATCGACTAAATATGCTGAACCTAAAACTAATTATTTCTACAACAAGCGAAATTACTTGGGAGTTACTTGCTAACTGCTTGCAGGTTCCACTAATAGCAGAAGTAGGGGTAGCAATAGCCATGCCAATTATTTTAAGAGAATGTCTCAATTGGGGCGGTAATATTGCACGATCGATGCTTAAATCAGTGAACGCTTATCAGTTTTCAAGGTCTATGGTGACTGATAACTGTTAAAAAAAAAGCGAGAAAATCCTATCATCTCAATACAAATAGATTAGGAAAATATGAACGATATCTACTCCTACCGTTGCGATCGCGGATAATAAAAGCTCTCGATCGAGATGTATTGGCAAATCGAGCAACTAAGCGACGCAGAGGATAAATCAATGGAAGACAAGCACATGCTAATGATTCCAGGGCCAACACCCGTACCAGAAAAGGTGTTGTTAGCCATGGCTAAACATACTATAGGTCATCGCAGTCCTGAATTTAGCCAAATAATGGAAGAAGTGACCGAAAACCTCAAATGGCTGCACCAAACTAACAATGACGTTCTCATTGTTACCGCTTCTGGTACTGGTGCAATGGAAGCAGGGATTATAAATTTCTTGAGTCCAGGCGATCGCGTTTTAGTAGGTTCTAACGGTAAATTTGGCGATCGCTGGGCAAAAATTAGTAAAGCTTACGGTTTAGAGGTAGATACTATCGCCGCTGAATGGGGTCAACCTCTCGATACTGAAGAGTTTCGCACCAAACTAGAAGCAGATACAGAAAAACAAATCAAAGCTGTTATCGTCACTCACTCAGAAACCTCTACCGGAGTTCTCAACGACCTAGAAACCATAAATCGCCACGTCAAAGAACACGGGGAGTGCTTGATTATTGTTGATGCTGTTACTAGTTTAGGAGCAGTAAACGTACCGATCGACGAGTGGGGATTAGATGTAGTTGCCTCTGGTTCCCAAAAAGGGTATATGATACCTCCAGGTTTAGGCTTCGTTTCTGTCAGCCCTAAAGCATGGGCTGCTTACGAAAATTGTACAATGCCCCGTTTCTACTTCGATTTAGGACAATATCGCAAATCAGCCCAGAAAAATACTACTCCTTTTACACCCCCAGTTAATTTGATATTTGCACTGCAAGTAGCTTTGCAAATGATGAAAGAAGAAGGGCTAGAAAATATTTTTGCTCGTCACAGCCGCTTGACTAAAGCAACTCGCGACGCAATTAAGGCTTTAGGTTTGCCTTTATTAGCACCAGATGAGTGTGCTAGTACTGCTGTAACCGCTGTTGCTCCTACAAATGTGGAAGCAGAACAAATTCGCAAAGTGATGAAAAAGCACTTTGACATTGCCCTTGCAGGAGGACAAGACCATCTTAAAGGAAAAATATTCCGCATCGGTCATCTCGGTTTTGTCAGCGATCGCGACATATTAACCACAATCTCTTCTCTAGAAATAACTTTGCAACAGTTAGGTTATCAAAACCCAGCGCCAAAAAAGGTTGTTAAGGCTGCTAGCAAACCACTTATTCTCACCTAACATATTCCTACAGCAATAAGATCCATATTGCTCTAGGTTTTAAGCCAACCAGTCCTCCCAGGGAGGATTGGTCAGAGGTGAGGAGTCAAGGCTTACAAAGTACTCCTAAGAAAGCCGACGCAAGCTTTTCCATTGTCTCGTTTTTTTCTTAGCGATAAACGTCTGTTTCTGTTTGTGTTTGTGTCATTTCAAAGTTAGAGGGATCCCGCAGAAAACGGAACACCTCATCCTCTAAACGATGAATTAAGTAAGCTTCCAAAATATTGCTGTGGCGCAGACAAGCTATATAGCCGTCCATATACATCTGTATTTCATCAAAGCGGCGGCCTCTATGCCAAAGGTCTACCATAGCATCGGTTAGTTTTTGATAGTAACGTATGGTTTGAGAGTTGGTGAGCATAATCTTCTACTGAGCGCGTTTGGGGTGCTAGGGCAGCTAAAGAGCTACTGAGCTAGAAAGGAGAATCTATTAATAATAGAGTTCCCGTTCATTAGTTCTATTGATAGTAGCTTTTGTTAAGTTTATTGTACTATAATATTAAGATATTTTTTGACTTTACATTTATTTTTCCGATTCCTGTTAGTAACGAAAGTTACAAAATCATGACATTAGCTTTGTTAGCCTAATAGGCACGACTTAGGAGAAAATGAGGCCGAGGTGGGTTTAGTTTCCGTTTCCATAGTGGAGGGTAATCTCCACCTGCGATCGCTGTTAGGATGGCACTTACAGCAAGCAGGTTATAAAGTACAACAAACAGCTACCGTATCTGGGGCAAGAAAGTCTTTCGAGCATAATCTACCAACCTTAGCGATCGTGGACTCTAATTTACCAGACGGAGATGGAATAGAATTGTGCCGTTGGCTTTACGAACAGAAACAATCCCTTATCTTAATTTTATCCGCTCGCGATACAGAAAAAGATATTGTCACGGGTTTAAAAGCTGGTGCAGACGACTATTTAACGAAACCTTTCGGGATGCAAGAATTTAGTGCGAGAGTTGAAGCTTTAATTAGACGAACTAGAACAACACTAGCACCACTATCCTTAGACTATGGCGACCTAAAAATCGACTTAGTACATCGTCGGGTTCGATACAGAGGAAACTTTATCGAACTAACCCCTCAAGAATTTAGTTTACTTTATATTCTCGCCCAGGCAGATGGGAACTCCTTAAGTCGATCTCAATTATTGCGCCGCGCTTGGCCCGATGCTATAGATAACCCGCGCACTGTTGACACTCACGTCCTGTCTCTACGCAAAAAAATCGAAATCGATCCGCGACAACCAAGTTTAATTCAAACAGTTCGCAATGTTGGTTATCGGTTTAACTCGGAAACACTCAAACAAAATACACCACTACCCTCACCGACAGTTAATCAAGGAATCAAGTCCGGTTGAAACAGTTATCAGTTATCAGTTATCAGTTATCATTTAAAATTTGTTAGCTGATAACTGTTAAAACCATTCTTCAGCATCTTGTTTTTTAGCTGCAACTAGATTTTTTCTCAATCCTACCCAATCTATCTGAGTTGCTGGCAAATCTTTTAATAATTGTCCCTGCTCTAAATATAGAACTCGACTAGCAAACTTTCGCGCTAATTCTAATTGGTGATTGACCATAATAACAGTTGTTTGAGAGTTAGTTGTTATGAGGTTGAGAACTTCGATTAAACGATCGGCACTACCAGCATCCATTGCTGAAGTTGGCTCGTCTAATAATAATATTTGGGGTTGCATAACTAAAGCGCGAGCGATCGCTACCAATTGTCGCTGCCCTAAAGAGAGTTGTAATTCGTTGCGATCGAGCCAATCTTCTGGGATATATAGACTAGATCTCCAAGTTTCTACCCGCTGTTTAATCTCTTGCTTAGATAACTTTTGTAATAGCAGGGGATAGGCCAAAGCTTCCTCAACATTCATTCCTAATAATTTGGGTTCTTGGGGAACTAAATTGACAGACGAGCGCAATTTTATAGCTGAAATTTGAGTAATTGGGCGATCGTCTAGATAAATTGCACCAGAAGAAGGAGAAATAAGTCGATTTAAGATACGCAAAAGAGAAGTTTTACCCGCACCAGACGGGCCAATAATTGCCAAGCGATCGCCCCTCTCTACAGCGAAAGATATATCTTGCAATATTTGAATAGAACCTCTTACAACATTAACATTTACTCCTTCAAGGCGAAGGATTGGGGAATTTTTTGAGTGGCGATCGTTCATATTTATTGAAAACTCAGAGATTACATTTGCATATCGGCTGAAATAGTAATTAATTTTTTTGTTAATTTTTTCTTCATTTTTTTAGAGATAGAGCTTGTAGTTAAGTTGTTTGTGCTAGATATAAATTAAGAGAGTTAAAGAACTTAATAATAAGGAGGAGGATTTATGTTCTTGCTCCATAAACGTAGTGGAGATTTAGTAGAAATATTAACTCCCGAACAACTGTACGATCCTTGTCAAAGGAAACTTAGCGGTCGGTTTCACTGCGGAGAAGAAATGCAAGATATCGAAATTTTTGCTAAATCAGAAATGGCGTTTCCATCTGGTGAATCCCTACCCATTTGCTGGCTAGATCCTCATTATCGAGAAAAAATCGCTTAAAAACCTACAAAGAAATAAGTCAAATAGATGCCAGAGCGATAATATATTGGAAAAATATGTCGCACTGGCAGTTTTAGGCTAGGTATAGTGTCCTCGATCGGATTCTGGAGTCCAAACCAATTCATCTCCTTGTCCCCAAAAGCCATTATATTTAGTGACGCGGATATCTCCTAAAATCTTAGTTTGACAAGCCAAACGGAGGTCTTTTTTAGGGGAATGAGGAGGAAGACTTCGCCTACCTCTATCCTTCCAATTAGGTTGTGAGACATCCCCTGCTATTTGCACCGCGCAAGTGCCGCAGCTGCCAATGCCCATACAATTAATAATTGTGGCATTGCCGTTGTAGAGTTCAATTCCGTGCTTTAATAGAACTTTGCGCAGATTAGCGCCGCGATCGCAAGTAATAGTCTTTCCCTGAGCTGTTACTTTTGGCATTGATTTCCCGATCTCCCGAACTTACTGTTTTTCTGCATTCATGAATCAATCTAACCGGATTTGGATTTACGATACTACCCTTAGAGATGGAGCTCAGCGCGAAGGAATATCCCTTTCTCTAGAAGATAAACTAAAAATAGTCCGCAAACTAGACGAAATGGGAATACCATTTATCGAGGGAGGGTGGCCAGGAGCCAATCCAAAAGACGTACAATTTTTCTGGAAGCTACAGGAAAAACCCCTCGCTCAAGCAGAAGTAGTAGCCTTTTGTTCTACTCGTCGTCCTAACAAAAAAGCCGCAGAAGACAGAATGCTGCAAGCAATTCTCGCAGCAGGAACTCGTTGGGTAACAATTTTTGGTAAATCCTGGGATCTCCACGTCAGTGAAGGCTTGAAAACCAGCAATGATGAAAACCTGGCAATGATTCGAGATACAATAGAGTATCTGCGCAATCAGGGAAGAAAAGTAATTTACGACGCAGAACATTGGTTTGACGGCTATAAAAACAACCCAGAATATGCCCTCTCAACCTTAAAAATAGCCCTCAATGCCGGTGCGGAATGGTTAGTACTGTGCGACACTAACGGAGGAACTCTACCCCACGAAATAACTCAAATTGTCAGAGATGTTTTTGCAGCCTTGCCAGAAAAAGCGATCGCCAAATTAGGAATTCACACTCACAACGATTCTGACACAGCAGTAGCCAACGCGATCGCCGCAGTCAGAGAAGGGGTGACAATGGTACAAGGAACGATCGAAGGATATGGGGAACGTTGTGGGAACGCCAATCTTTGCAGTTTAATTCCCAACTTACAGTTGAAAATGGGTTATAAATGCATTGAAGAGCAACAGCTCGCGAGCTTAACGCCCACCAGTCGTTTAATTAGCGAAATTGTCAATTTAGCTCCCAACGAACACGCACCCTTTGTGGGAAGATCGGCTTTTGCTCATAAAGGAGGAATTCACGTCAGCGCGGTTGAGAAAAATCCCCTAACCTACGAACATATTAAACCAGAAGCGATCGGCAATCAAAGGCGAATAGTGATTTCCGAGCAGTCGGGATTGAGTAATGTTTTATCGAAAGCTCGCAGTTTTGGCATCGAACTCGACAAACAAGACCCCGCAACTCGCGAAATTCTCGAACGTCTTAAAAGCCTTGAAAGTCAAGGCTATCAATTTGAAGCAGCAGAAGCTAGTTTTGAATTATTAATGAGATCGGCTCTAAAACAGCGTCAAGAGACGTTTGAACTCAAAGGCTTTCAAGTACACTGCGACATGCTCCAAGGAATAGATAAGCCGTACAGTAACGCTCTGGCGACAATTAAAGTAAGTGTTAATGGGGAAGATATACTAGAAGTAGCAGAAGGAAACGGGCCCGTTTCAGCACTCGATCGAGCCTTACGTAAGGCATTAGTGAAATTTTATCCGCAAATTGCTGCCTTTCACCTCAGTGATTATAAAGTGCGGATTCTCGACAGCGGTGCGGGAACTTCGGCCAAAACTCGCGTTTTAGTAGAATCGACTAATGGGGAGGAACGCTGGACAACCGTAGGCGTTTCTAGCAACATTCTAGAGGCTTCTTACCAAGCAGTAGTTGAAGGAATCGAGTACGGTTTGTTTCTTTTGGCTTCAAGCAAAACTGCGGTAACATACTCCTCAACTAGCCAACACTGTAATTTTTGATTAAAACTTGAGTTTGCTAGTTCCAGAAGCGAGAATAATTGTTGTACTACTGCTGCACAAAGCCTGAATGTTGAATACACTTGCCAATACTTGTCTCCTCGATCGTTATGTTGAAACTAGATAATGCTAGTAAAGGTTAAAGGGCATCGAGGGCGATCGCTCTATAAAAAAACTTTAAATGACTCAAAGTTCTTTTGCAACAAGAAATTATTTAGAGTGAGAGCCTTATTTGAACTTTCCTCGTCTCAACAAAACGTCCTTACTAGTAGCATCTAAAAAAATAGAATAATATAATTTAGTTTTATGAACACTCTTCCTCAGACCACTCAGCGTCGGCTCAAAAAAATCCCACAAGTTCCCAGTGTTTGGGAAGGCGATCGTCGTACCCTATCGGGAATGGGGACCAACCTAGAGCCAACATCAGAAGGTAATGGAGAATGCATTATCTGGGTGGACGGTTCGGAAGGGTTAGTACGTGCCATGGATGTAGTTTCTCCAGAAATGGGTCCAGAAGCAGTCGTTCGCACATTTTTACGCGCAATAGAAACTCCACACAGCCCAGCTCAACCAGCACGACCCCAAAAAATTGTAGTTAGAGACCGAGAAATTCAATTCTTTTTGCGGGGAGCCTTGCAAAATTTGGATATTGCGATCGAGTACGTTCCAGAATTACCCTTAATAGAAGAATTATTTCGCAGTTTTGAAGAAATTGGTATTGCCAGCAAATCGCGAATTTCACCCGTATACGAGGAACTACTGCGAAAAGTTGCCATAGATCTGTGGAAAGACAAACCTTGGAATTTAATAGCCGACCATAACATCGTAGCCATTGAGCTAAATCGCTGGGATATAGGAACTGTATACATCTGCGTTATGGGAATGGTAGGTAAGGAATACGGCACGATTTTATATCGTTCTGTCGATTCGATGAAGCGATTTCGCTCCGCAGCACTAGCAGAAAGTACCTTCGAGCAACTAGAAAAAGCCTTTTTGTCTCAAGATTGTTGGTTTTTAAATTATGAGTCCAAGACAGAAGAGCCAGAATCAGAAGATGATGAAGAAGACGAAATAGATTTAGCTGAGTTGCCCGATTCAGAAATTTGTCCCGTGTATGGCAGCGTACACCCCTACGAAGGAATGCGGGCATTTTTAGACGAAGAAGAAGCGATCGCAGTTTATGTAGCTCTCAAGGCGTTTTTATGCTTTTTCGAGGAATGGAGAGGAGATTTATCAGAAGAGATAGTCAAAGATATTAGCAAGCACTATTTAATTGAGATCCCAAAAGAATTATCTGATGAAAAAAATGTCAGCGTGAAAATATATACCATGCCAGATTTGGCTAGAGAACTGCTTTTGATGTTAGAAGAGACAGAATCAGAAGACGATGGAGAAGATCAAGAATTAACCGTACCAATTAGAGAAGATCTGGTACCAGAAGATGCTGTAGTGAGCGTAGATCTGATCCCTTGGGATTTTGTAGCCAATCTAAAATCCCGCGAAAAAACTCAATATCACTCTCAGGGGATAACTCCTAGAGGAGATGGATTGCCCGCGATCGTGATTCAAACATCTCGTCCTAAAGCTAAAGCACTTATCGAACATCTCGAAATTGAGGGAAGATTGAAGGGAATTTGCTTTAATCCAGGGGAAGATCCTTTTACTGGCATTGACTACGAACTCGGTATTTTACAAACTAGTAAAGGCAGTTTGTACTTATTTGGCGAATTTCCCAAGGACGATGACGATAGTGGGGAAGTATTAGAAGAATGGAAGCAACGCTGTAAGGTTACTAAAGGCTACTGCGCTCTAATAGTAGCTATGGGAGTAACGGGAAGCTCTCGCGGCAATCCCCAACCGCGAGATATGATGGCAGTATTTGAGGGGAAGACCCTCTCAACCAAAGAATTGGGAATAGGAGTACTTCAATTAATGCCTGAACTTTAATTAGGTTTTGCTGACAAATTGATAAACAGTAAATAGGAAATCTGAAATCTGCTCTATAAAAAATGAGCGAACCGTGAGTAATTTCTCTCCCCTCTAGCCCTGTTCCCTATTCCCTTTGAACAACAACTCAGATGAAATATATTGCTTTAATACTATTATTTAATTTGTCTTTTGCAGGTTTATTTTCTACTAAACCAATTGCGTGTAGTACGGAGAGCGCACCGCGTAGCGGATCTCTTCGAGATCGACAGATTTGCATAGTAGAAATCAAGCGAAGTGCTAAGAATTTTTGGGAATATCAAGCAGTAGTAAGTATTGACGGGGAAATTAGACCTCAAGAGAAATATAATTGTCGCGATCGCTTCCTCATTGAAAAAGATGGTACTGTCAAATCATTTGATAATAATGATGTTGCTGGTAATCTCGTCTGTCGCTTGTATAAAAGGTAAAAAGATAAGCATTAGGCTTCAAAACAATCAGGGGTCAGAGGTAACAGCAAACAAATAATTTAACCCCTGACCTCTGACCTCTGACCTCAAAACTCGTCAAGCCACCCAATTCTTATTAATATCTGCAGTTAGTTGAGATTGGGTAATTGCACCAGAATCAAATTGTTTCCAACTATTAACGAGTTCGTTAACTTGGAGTTGATTCAAACTAGAACCTTGGCTAATTTGGAAACTATCGACCCGTTGAGTTTCATCTACATACCAGTTTTGCAGGATGACTCGCTGGTTGCTTCCCACGAAGCTAATTTCTAAGTCAAAATTCCCTGACTGAGCAAAGCGAATATCAGTTTGATTAATGTTAGCACCAAAGAACAGTTTATCGGTTGTAGAATTATTGCCTTGGTTGTCAATGTAACCACCTATTGTCTGTTTTGTGACATCTGTAGCTGAATTGATGAATTCGTTAGTTAAAACATAACTATTACCGCCGATACCACCTTTAAACGTGTTATTTTTGCCAGAGAGAACAAAAGTATTTTTACCACTTCCACCTTTAAAGATGTTACGAGTGCCGCCCCCGAGGAAAACGTTTGTACCGCTACCGCCAGAGAAAGTATTAGACTTACCGCCAGCTAAAAGGAGATCGTTACCATCACCGCCATAGAGTTTGTTGTTTTCACCTAAACCAATAACAATATCGTTTCCAGCATTTCCCCGAAGCGTATTAGATTTACCAAGTCCAATGAGGATATCTGCGCCATCACCACCTTGAATGTTGTTAGTTTTTCCGGCTGTAACGATCGTGTCATCATTACTACCACCGAATACAAAATTCGATTGACCTGCAGCAAAGATAAGGTCATTACCAGCATCACCGTAGATAAAATTGCTCTTTCCTGCGCCTAAAACGAGGTCATTTCCGATACCAGCAAATAAAGTATTGGTTTTTCCAGCGCTGACTAAAATATCGTCTCCCAAACCAGCATTGGCGAGGTTCAATTGACCACCTGCAACTAAAACATCACCGTTATTTTGGAGGAAATTAAAACTATAGCGAGATAAGTTGGGAGCAAATTCTCCCAAATTGGGTAAAAAGTTGGATAAAGATGGATTGAGTGCGGAGAAGTTGGGTAGAGAAAAACTCGGTAGGGAAAAACTCGGTAGGGAAAGATTGGGTAATTGTAGCTGGGGAATGTCAATATTTACTACTGGAAGTCTAAAGCTGGGTAGGGATAAGTTGGGTAGAGAAATATTCGGTAAAGAAATGTTTGGTAAAGATAGAGAAGGGAAACCAAACTCTGGTAAAGAGAAATCGAAATCGCGAACAGAGAAGTTAAAATCAAAGTCTAAGCTGAGGTTGGGAACTAAAGCGCTAGGATTGGGAAGTTTAATCTTATTTAAATTAAAATCAACTAGATCGTCACCGAAGACAAAGTTCTTTTGTCCACCTGTGACAATAATATCCTCACCTCTGCCGCCTACAGATGCATTCAACTTGCCCAGAGTGACCATAACGTCATCTCCAGCTACTGCACCAGTGACATCTACATTACCAGCATTTTTCCAATCAGTTCTAGGATTGATTTTATTTGTCTTGGCTTGAGAACCTGCTTGACCAACTTGACTAGCTTTAAAACCACCCAGGTTAATACCACCAAGGACAGAATCACCAAAAGCTATATTACCCATACCACCAGCAACAATAATGTCATTCTCACCACCACCGATGAGGGCATTAATCTTACCAACAGTAGCAATTGTATCTTTACTGTTACCCCAAGAAGTGACGACGTTTAACATCGCTCCAGCGATTATAGTAGAAGTACCATCTCCCACCTTGGTAATCAAGTTTCCTTTACCGAGAGCAACTAAAGTATCATTACCATTACCGACTTTGGTGAGAACGTTAAAAGCGCCACCAGCTACCATGGTTGTATCGCCACTGGCAACTTTAGTGAGAACGTTTAATCCACCTGCAGCATACATTTTGTCATTACCGTAACCAGTTTTGACAAAAACGTTACCGCCAACTCCCACACCCAGGATTTCATTATTACCACCCGAACTGTAGACAACATTGGCAAGACCCATAGCTGTTATCTTGTCGTCCCCAGAACCAGAGATAACTACGTTAGCGCCACCACCGACAGTAATATTGTCGCTTCCATAACTACTGTTAACAACATTAACCCCACCTAAAGCTACGATATTGTTATTACCAGAGCCAGCGTTAATAACATTTCCCACACCACCAGCAGTAATGCGATCGCTACCGCTGCCTGAATTAACTACGTTAGCGCCACCACCGACAGTAATATTGTCGCTTCCATAACTACTGTTAACAACATTGACCCCACCTAAAGCTACGATATTGTTATTACCAGAGCCAGCGTTAATAGTATTTCCCACACCACCAGCAGTAATGCGATCGCTGCCGCCCCCTGCATTAATTACGTTAGCGCCACCGTAAGCTTCAATTGTGTCATTACGCCAATCGTCGTTAGCATCAATAATATTAGCCCCACCGTAGGCTTTAATATTGTCATAACCAGAGCCTGCATAAATAAAATTAGCTCCACCATAGGCTCTGATGGTATCATTTCCCGAATCGCCATGAAGCCAGTTACCAGCAGCAACGGACTCAATATAGTCGTTATTACTGCCACCATAAACTCGGTTAGCTGCCCCATAGACTTTAATATTATCATTACCGGAATCGCCACGGACGTAGTTGTAGCCACCATAGGCTCTGATGTTATCGTTTCCCGAACCGCCGGAGATGTCGTTATGCAGACCATAACCTCTAATCGTATCGTGGCCTACTCCGCCGGAAATTTTGTTCGATCCCCCCTTACCCTCAATATAGTCATTACCAGAACCTCCGTAGAGGTCGGCTCTACCTGAAAAAGCTCTAATGTCGTCATGACCAGAACCACCATCTAGTTTGACATAAAGGGCATAGGCTCTGAGAGTATCATTACCGCCATGTCCGTAAGCCGCACCAGCCCCATAGATTGTAAAATTATCGTTTCCATTACCACCTGTTTTATAAAAGGGGTTAATGGCATTATTAATTGCTTTAGCTACTTTTCCCACGATCGATCTCCAAATTAATTAACTGAAACAAAATATTTAAACGAGATTAATAACCTAAATTCTCCAATGAGAAATGCCCTGCAAGCTGCCATCAGGACGAATTTTAAAGGACTTTGCTGGTGTTTTTTTGGGCAAAATATTGCTGCGTAAATCTTTGACAATTAAACGTGCGTGACCGAATGGAGCGATAAATTCAGGAAACCACAAGTTCCTTCCACCCTGCCATTCATCGAGATTCAAAACATATTCCCCTGTCATATATTTTTGCTCAATTTCATCCGTTAGCCATGCCCAGTTAACGAATCCAATTGGGCTCCCATTAATTTCGTAATAACGAAATTGATTGTGAATTAAAGCTGGAACAAATCGCTCTGCAATATCTGAAATGTTGTAGTTTAGATGCAGTTGAGAACTCATCATTAAATGAGTTATAGAACCAATTAATTGTAACCGTTGCTGAGTAGAAAATGAGGCGAGTGTTTCCCTTTGTTCTTTATCTAAATTCGCTAACTCTGAAAGTTTTTTGTCGGTTGTTTGTGATTCGGAAACTAACTGCATTTTTTAGTACAAATAAATAATTTCATCTCTTCTCGTCTCTTATTATTGACCTCGGTCTTGAATTTGTAAGTGTGAAAAAGTATGAAAAAGTATAGACTTCTCTGAGAAATGTCGATCGCTATATCATATATATTTGAATCACAATAACTAGCAATAACGATCGCGAATTAAAATAGTAATACCCCCAAATACCCAAGTGTTGCGTGCTACTGGAGTTTAGACTAACCACTCGTCGTACTATTCACTTTCCGCACGTCAAGTTGTCATATGTTGTGTAGTATGATGTCAGGCTATTTTGGCGCTCCCGCAGGGGCCAAATAGCCCCGATCGGGTAATCTTCATATATTACATTTTGACGTGCGGAAAGTGAATTTATAAATATAGAAAATAATGATTGACCCAGAAAATCTCCTCGAATTAGCGGAAAGCTTAATTCACGCTCAAACAAATATTTATTGTAGCGATCTGCACAGAAAGATATTGATCGCCACTTTAAGAGGAGAGCGCAAAACCTACGAAGAACTTGCAGATGAATCTGGTTACTCTCCCAAATACATTAAACATGACATTGCGCCAAAACTTTGGCATTTACTTTCAGAAGCTGTGGGACAAAAAGTAACCAAATCAAATGTTAGAGCTATTCTCGAAGAACGGATGCGGCAAAATCGAAATCTTTCACCATCAAAAATCGCGCAGGCCGTTTCTCCAATACCTGCGAGCGCTCCAATTACTAACTCATCCCAACCTTTAACTTCGACTCCCCCAATATCGACTCGAGCTAGTATCTTGCTAGTTGACGACGAACCCAAAAATTTAAGATTATTATCTGAGCTACTTGAAGAGCAAGGCTATGAAGTGCGTCAAGCTATTAGTGGAACGATCGCAATCCAAGCAATTAGTTTAGCTGCGCCAGATTTGATCTTACTAGATATTTGTATGCCAGAGTTAGATGGCTATAGCGTTTGCCAAAAACTTAAAGCTAATCCCGATTCTAGAGATATCCCGATTATTTTTGTGACGGGGTTAGATGAACCCTGGAATAAGGTGAAAGCTTTTTCTGTCGGTGGCGTTGACTATATTAATAAACCATTTAAAGTTATTGAAGTTCTGGCACGAATCGAAAATCAACTCAAGATTCAACAACTGCAAAAAGAGCTTTTAGCTCAAAATGCTCAGCTTCAACAAGCACTTCAAGAATTACAACGACTAGCAGCTATCGACAGTCTCACTCAAGTATCAAGTCGCGATCGCTTTGACGAGTATTTAATTTTTAATTGGCATCAGGCAAGGGAAGCTCCTTGTTCCTTAACCTTGATTTTTTGTGAGATTGACTTGCTCGAGCGCGATCTCAACTCGACTGGGAACCAGGTCAAAGAGCAATTGTTGTTTCAACTAGCACAAATTCTCAAAAATATCTTTCAAAGACCATCAGATCTAATTGCCCGCTATGAAGACATAACCTTTGGCATTATCTTACCCAACTTGGCGATGGCAAAAAGCGAAGAGATGGCTCGAACCTTACTCGCTCGGGTGGAGAAAATCCAAATTCCATCGATTAGCTCGATCGATACACTCAGTATTGGAATGGCTACAGCGTTTCTTCCCGACGAAAAAATTAAACTTGAAACTTTTGTTACAAATTGCGCTCGCGCTCTCGAAAGAGCTAAAAGTGAGGGCGGGAATCGGATAGTTTTAGTTTAGGCATGAAGGGGGAATAAGTTCAATAATTCGCTCGAATTGATAATTTTGAGCTAAATCGCGAAGTTGTTGTGCTAAATCGGGACGATCGGGTTCCATCTCTGCAATCAATTCAAGGACCCGCTTCCCTTTTAACTGACTAGCTGCTTGATAAAGTTCTCTCAACCATTGAGAAGGCATCTCACTTAAAGCTGGCGGCGCAAGCGGAACTAGAGGCTCATTTTTTCGGCCCATTCCTTTACTCATCTTAGGGTGCTCCTCCTGATAAATAAATTCAACTCCCAAAAACTGAGTCAAAGTTGACCAAATAACTGACTCCTGGAAAGGCTTAAAGACATAGCCATCAAAACCCGATGCCAAAATCTTTTCTCGTTCTTCGGTTAAAGCACTAGCCGTCAGGGCAATAATGACTGAATTGAGTATTTCTGCTGAGGAATTTGAATCAGGGGTGTGTTGCGCCTGAATTGCCCGAATTTGACGCATTGCTTCATAACCATCCATTTTGGGCATTCGTAAATCCATCCAAATTAAATGGGGATGCCAATCTTGAGAGATTTCTACGGCTTCAATACCGTTGCTGGCTTCCTTAACCAAAAATCCGACTAAGGTTAGTAACGATGATAGCAATTGACGATTATCGGCGAGATCGTCAACGATTAAAATTCTGTAATCCGGTTGTAAGGGCGCTAAACCGATTACTTTATCCTTTGGGCGTTCGCTAACATTAACCAAAGTTGAACAGGAGCGAATTGGAATCTGGAATTGAAAACAAGTACCAACCACCACCGTACTTTGAACTGAAATTTCTCCTCCCATTAATTGAATATACTTCTGGCTCAGAGATAAACCCAACCCAGTGCCTTGTTTGACGCTACGACTGGAGGCCGTTTGCTCGAAAGGCACAAATAATTTTTTCAATTCTTCTGCGGCAATTCCCAAGCCAGTATCTCGAACTTCAAAGTAAAGCAATTGATTCTCCGCCAAATCCCCCTCCCTACTTCCTGCTCTAATCTTGAGACTCACACTGCCTTTCTCAGTAAACTTAACTCCATTTGCGATCAGATTGATTAAGACCTGCCGCAGCTTGCCTTCATCGGCATAAATAAATTGAGGTACGTTGGGATTAAGTTCTAAAAAGAGCTCAATTCCTTTCTGTTTTGTTTTCGGCTCGAACATATTCTTTACGTCGTACAACATACCATAGAGATCGAAATCATTTTCATTGAGGGTATTTTTGCCAGCTTCAATTTTAGAGATATCTAAAATGCTATTGATTAGAGACAGCAAATACTCCCCACTGCGGTTGATAATTTCGATCCTTTGCTGTTGAGAAGGTTGGAGAGAACTGTCTCGATTTAGGAGTTGGGCAAAGCCAATGATGCTATTGAGAGGTGTTCTCAGTTCGTGACTCATATTGGCTAAAAAGGTGGATTTGGCACGACTAGCGGCCTCAGATTTTTCTTTAGCAACTTTTAGTTGCCCTTGGGTCGCTTGCAGTTGTTGGATCGTCTGCTGTAAATCTTGGTTAGAGCGTTCTAGTTTTTGTTCGAAATAAATGCGATCGCTAATATCAGTAATAAAGCCTTCGATAAACTCCAATTGACCGTTGGCGTTAAAAATACCTCGCCCTTGTTCCCAAACCCATTTGACCCGCTCGGATTTTGATAGTAGCAAGCGATAAATGATTTGAAAGGGTTGTCTAGCTTTGAGGGCAACTTGGATTTGGTCCCAGAGATAATTTCGGTCTTCAGGATGAATCAATTGTCCATATTGAACTAATTGTTTGCTTGTCAAATCTTCAGAATGATAACCCGTTAAAGAAAAACATCCTTCGCTGACAAACAGCATCGACCAGTTGCGATCGTTGCGCGAGCGATAAGCCATTCCTGGTAAATTACTCATTAAAGTGGAAAGAGTTCGTTGGCTTTCCGATAAAGTTGCTGTTCTTTGTGCTACGAGTTGTTCGAGATGGCGATTTTGTCGTGCTAGTGTAGCTCGAGCCGATTTCAAAGCCAAATTTTTTGTCTCTAACTCGCGAGTAAATTTAATCCGTTCTGCCTCCGCCTGTTTGCGCTCGCTGATATCTTGAAAAGCAACTATGCTGTAAGTAATCTTCCCTTCTCGATCGAAAACAGGAGTGCCCCAAGCTTCTATGGGGATAATTTTGTTTTGAAGGTGAATTTCGAGATCGTCACTACTAGCGCTTTCTCCTTTTAAAGCACGCACGGCCAATAACTTTTCGACAGGATAAAGGAGATCGCTTCCAGCTAGGTAAAGTTGATAAATTTCTGGAAATTCCTGAGCTGTAACCCCAGGAACTAATCCTTGACCGAGTAATTCCTGGGCTTTATGATTGAGATATTTTAATGTTCCCTGAGCAGTTATAACTCCAACGCCAACGGGAACAGCCTCTAAAAATTCCGCTAGTTTTTGTTCGCTGGCGTACCAAGCTGCTTGAGCTTGTTGTCGTTGATAGCTTTCTTGACGTAAAGCTAATTGAGTTTCGATCCGCGCTAAAAGTTGTTCTTTAACAATCGGTTTAGTCAAATAATCATTAGCACCGACTTTGAGTCCAACAACTTCATCTTCAAGACGATTTTTAGCAGTTAACAGCACTACGGGTAACTCGTCTCTTTTCCACTTTTCGCGAATAGTTTTGGTCACTTCATAGCCAGTCATACCTGGCATCATCACGTCAAGTATAATCAGATCTGGTTGGCAACCTTCTGTCAATAAAGCTAAAGCTTCTTGACCCGAACTAGCTTGAGTTACTTGATATTTACATAAATACAAATAATTATTCAGTACTCTTAAATTTACGAAATCATCATCAACAATTAGAATATGCCATTGTTTTCGTATGGATTCATTTTCTGGCAGCGCAGCGCTGGTTTGAGTTGGATTCGGCAATAATAAAGGGCGGCGATCTCTCTGGCGATTTAGGCGAGCTGGTTCGATTCGATTTGAGGGAGAAGCAACAAAAAGAGCAGGAGAGCGAGTAGATGCAGACTCTATTAAATCTAATTCTTGTACACCCTGCTGGCCAACTGGCAGCGCGAAAGTAAATGTCGAGCCTACTCCCAGAGTCGATTCAACCTTAATGCTACCGCCATGTAATTCAACTAACTTTTTCGTAATTGCCAGCCCTAAACCAGTCCCCCCATAAATTCTCGCCGTCGAACCATCCGCTTGTTCAAAAGAAGCAAAAATTCTGTCTAATTTATCTTCTGGGATACCTATCCCCGTATCCTGCACCGAGATAGCCAAATAATCAGATTTTCGACGCTCTTCTCCTCTGCTCTTTACTCCATCTTGAGTCACTAATTGTGCTGAGACTTCCACCTCACCGCTGTCGGTAAATTTAATTGCATTCCCCACTAGATTGTAAAGAATCTGTTGCAGGCGATTTTCATCAGCTAGTACTGGCGGTAAATCGGCACAGATGTTATTTTTTAGTTGCAAATCTTTGTTGCCAATCAGAAGGCGAGTTGCGCTTAAGACAATTTCGGTGATTTCTCGCACCCCCACTGCTCTGAGTTGAAGTTTAAGATCTTTGTGTTTGAGTTGAGAAAAATCGAGAATGTCATTAACCAGGGTTGACAAGCGTTTTCCACTAGCTGCGATCGCCCTTAGATTGGTGCAGGTTTGAGGGGGAAGTGTTCCGGTAGCTCCATCAACTAAAGACTCTGCAATGCCGATAATTCCATTGAGAGGTGTTCTTAATTCGTGAGAAGTATTTGTCAAAAACTCATTTTTGAGTGAGTCTAGATCTTTTAATTTTTTATTTTTACTTTCTAAAATCTGAAAATATTCTTCTAGCTGACTGGCCATATAATTAAAAGAATTTGCTAGTTTTCCCAGCTCATTATTAGAAGTAATATTAACTCGATTGTCAAAATTTCCAGCACTTATTTTAGCAGCAGCAACAGTCAAATTATGTAAAGGTGAAATAATTGATTTTGACCAACTAAATCCTAAAATAATTGCTATTGTTATACAAACTAAAAGGGTTAATGCCATTACACTAATCATTTGCCTAACAGGAGCATACACTTCAGCCAGCGGCAATTCTACGACAACTGTCCACTGCACTCCACGTACTCTCCTAGCAGATCCTAAAACTTTTTCTCCGTTTAAACCTCGATAAATGAGAAAAGATTGCGGGGCAAAAGATAGAGATAATTGGTCTAGTTTCTGAATAAAAGCCAAATTATGTAAGTCTTGAATCTTTAATTTAGAGGGACTATAACCTTTTTTAGCGATCAGAGACAGACGACGATCGAAGACATAACTATAACCTGTTTGTCCTACTTCAGCCTCTGATATTACTAGGGAAAGAAAGTTCAGGTTGATTTGAGCAAATAAGGCTCCGCTAATTCGATTTTGTCGATTGCGAATTGGCACACCCAAAGTAACAACAGGAAGATTTATGTCAGGAGCGATTTCTACAGGACTGACATAATTATCTCGATTCTTATATGTTTTAATAAATAAAGGAGAATTTATTCCATCTTTTGTAATAGCTAAATTAGCAACTTCTAAAGCTTTATAGGGTGACATGACTTGAACTACTTGCCCTCGTTCATTCATTATTCCCACAACTTCATAGGCACTACTACTTTTAACTAGACCTTTTAATATGCTGTTTTGAGTGTTGGCAGAAAAGTCCATGAAACCTGTTAATCGAGATACATAATTCAATTGATGTTGTAAATTGTCTACATAAGAGCTAATTTCCTCTGCGGCCGATTCGGCTCGTTGTTGCTGTAATAAATTAATTTGTCTTTGCTGCGAGCGAAAACCAAGATAAATTATTAGTCCACTAGTTAGCAAGATACTAGCGGAAACAATAGAAACTAAACCGTATTTTAATTGCTTAGCAATAGAAAACATTAATTTTCAACAAAAAATAAATGATATATGTTTATCTTTCTAGTGATTTCTCAGAAAATTCTGAGCCGCGAGAAGAGACACTGCTCCTTCGTGGCCGAATCTCTATTCAACTTCCCTTCCAAACCATATCTTTAACTCTAATTTGTTTTGGAAATATTCCCAAACGGAAAAATATATCAGCAATACGCTGTTGTTCTTCTATAGCCCGCTCTTGGATCGGGAGGACTTCATAAATACTGCGTGCAACTATCCTTTTGGCAGTTGCTATTTTTAAACCGGTTTCTTGTGCTACGATTTGAGCAACATTTTCAGAATTTTTGACGGCCCATTCACCTGTTTTTTGTAACTCTTCAATGAAAATTTTGACCAGCTCATAATTATTTTTAACTAAATTGTGAGTGGCCAGATAAAAATTAGTATTATCTGCTATTCCTTCTCCATTGGTAAGAATACGAACAGGCATTTTTTCTTCTAATTCAGCCCAATAAGGCTCCCAACCTATCCAAACATCTACTAAACCTTTTTCAAACGCTATTTTTCCTTCATATGCCGATAGACCGACAATTTCTACCTCATTTAAACTTAATCCGGCTGCAATCAGCACTTGAATAAAAGTATAGTGTGCAGTTGAGCCTTCAACAAAAGTTATTTTCTTTCCTTTCAAATCCGTTAAGTTCTTAATAGAAGACTTTTCTGGCACTAAAACAGCAATCGTTGTAGGAATAGGGAGTTGGTTAGCTACATAGACTAATGGCAAATTTTTAATTTGCGCTAATAAAGCAGGTACATCCCCAACATATCCTAAATCGATTTCTCCATTACCCATTGCCGAGATGATAGGGGGACCTGAGCTATATTTTTTCCATTCAGCAGTAACTCCTATCTTTGCTAATCTTTTTTCAAGAGTTCCCCGATTCTTAAGCAGTAGAGCTACCCCTTCTAACTGATAAGCAATTCTTATTACTGTTGTGGTTTCATTATTTTTGATTGTGTTAATTGGATTTTTTATATTTGTAGGATTACAACCGTTCAAAGCTAAAATTAAATTTAAGCCCACAACAAAATATAACAAAATCTTATTGGCTTTAGTTAATAAAAAATATATATTGACCCCAAAAATAACTATATTTTTGGCATTTTTTACCCCATTAATACCCATACTTAACCTTAGTAGTGTATCAAATAAGTGTGACCTCTGGTGGGGATTTCATTGTTGTGAAAAATTTCAGTTCTACCGAACTTAGATTTTCGAAAGGTTATCACGAGGCAGGGTCATACTGTTCGCGAAGATTGCAAAGGGAAGTTTAAATAATTATATGCTTACCGAGAATTTATCGCCTTTCGCACTCTGGCGAACAGTCTGACCTTGCTACCCGCAAATTATAAAAACGTCATTAAAAATAGAATCATTGGACCCCCGTCTTTTTGTCAGTCACTTATAACAAATTAAATGCAAGAGAGCTTATCACAATTTAAATGCTAAACAGCTTATATATTTATAATATCATTCTTTTTTTTCAAATGACAGTCATAAAACTCATATAAAACACATATAAAACTCATATAAACATTTTAATATAAATAAACAATTCTGTACCAAAAACTAGGGTTGGACTGCTGCTTTCGTACGAAGGGCGATAACTTTCAGATAAACAGAATTACTTAAATATCCCTTCGTTCTCGCTCGCGAGAAGTCATCCCCGAGAGAAATATTAGAAATAGGGACAGTCTTCCTCAGCTGTAGGTTTGAGTTTATGAGTTTTTTCGTAAGGGGGGACAAATTTACCCTCTTTTCAATACAAAAATACTAAACCACAAGTAAAAAAGAGGGTAAATTTGTCCAAGACTGTCCTACTTTGTCATATTTTTTTGTAACCCCTGCCTTTATTGTCTTTCAAAGCTTTGATTGTTTACGACTCGTTTAGAAATGCTATTTTAAGCATAACCAAATCGGAAAAGTTAATTTTATTGATGTTTAAAACATCTTACTTCTAATTAACTTTTACCATAACTTTTCGGGATTTTTTTTGCCGAGTATTTGCAATATCTTAGAAATTGAAAGGATTCAAAGGCGCGAAAACCAATAACTTAAATAAATCCCATTTGGGCAAATATACAAACTTCCTAACAAGAATACTAAGGGTTCAAAACATAATTGAAAAATATATTTGCCCAAATGGGATGCTCCCCAAAAAAATTATCGAATCAAGGAAGAACTCATGTTAGTCTCAGCTATTTACTCTCAGCTAACTGGTTATCAAAAAAGCTCTATTGAGCCGAAAAGAGACATACTAAAAACAAGAATAGACTCAAAAGAACAGTACTTATTACAATGCATTACTCAAGGAAATCGCCAAGCTTTTTGGAAGTTATGGTTACTTTACGAAAACTATCTTTTTCGTCGCTGTCAAATGTGGATGGGAGGGAATGATATAGATGCAGAAGAAGCATTAAGTCAGGCCAGACTAAAAGCATGGGAAAAATTACCAAACTACGCCTCAAAAATTACCAATCCTAAAGCATGGCTAACTCGTATGACTCATAATCTCTGTGTTGACATCCATCGAGAACGCCAAAGAAGAGCAAAAAATATCGAAAGTATAGATGCAATTACCGTGGCCGATTCAGAAATTATGGCTTCTAATTCAGATTCTCCCGAATCAGGCATTCTTCGTCAGGAACTAAAAATTTACATCCGTCGTGCAATTAATGCTCTTCCTCCCAGATTACAAGAGCCTTTGATTCTTCTATGCTACTACCAAATATCTTACGCAGATATAGCAAAAAAATTAATCCTTTCCGAGAATACTGTATATAAAAGAATTCAACAAGCGCGAACTATTTTACGAAAGCAATTAAATAAGTACATTTCTGGAATAAATAATAATTTCAAACAGAAAACTAAAAGAGATTTTGATGCTAAGTCACTTCCAATTGAAAAACCAGAATCGTCCTATTATTCAGCTCCGATTGTGAATCAATCCTCTATACCAGCAATTAATTATGAGGTAACAGCCTTATGTCTAGAAAAATTTTCACTCGCTTGATAAACTTATCCCAAGCTTCGGGGATAGAAGTGAATATTAACTTAGTCCTAGCTGAAAAGCCAGTTAGAGAAGAGCAAAAACTGAAAACATTAACCAAGTATGTGCAGCGATACCCATCTGGATGGAAAAAACGATTAGAATTAGCTGATTTACTTTTCGGAATGGGTAAGTTGTACGAAGCTCTTGAAGAATATCGCCGAGTTATTGAGCGACAACCCCAATTAATCTCAATACAATTGAAAGTAGGGAAAATTTTACAATTAATCGCGAGAGAAAAAGAAGCTATAGAGGTATATAAAATTGCTTTCTCATTAGTTTCTAGTCTCAAATTTTCTTCATCAGCATTATCTAATCTTACTCAATCTTATATGGCGACTCAATCTCATATTATTGGTTTAATAGAAGTCTGTCGCCATAACTTTCCCAAAGCCGTTGAAGCCTTCGAGTCAGCTACTACCTTTGAACCTGATAACCCCTCTCATTGGTTAGCCTTGGGACAGCTTCAGAGGTCAATAGGAAATAAGATTGATGCCTTGAGAGCATTTGAGGCTATTTTATCCCGTTATCCTGATGATATTATTGCCTTAATTAATATTTATGATGTTCTCATAGCATTAGGAGATGCTCAGAGTCAGTTGGCATCAAATCTAGAGGTTTTTAATCAGGAAAAAAGTCAAAAAGAAGCCAAAAAAAGGAGGAATTTACTCGATAATATCTGGTATAATCAAACAGAAAAAATCTTAAATCAAGCAATCGCTTTAGCCCCTGATAATTACCAAGTCCTCAAACGACAGATAGAATATCGTTGCCGAATTAAACTTGTTTCAGGGACAGAGGGAAAGCAAACAAAACAACTCCTCAATACTTTGTTAAAACTTGCTTCTAATTCAGCTGATGTTTACCAGTTAACAACTTATTATTATCAAGTTAGAGGGGAAATAGAAAAAGGAGTAACCTTGTTACAACAGTTTACTGACAAACATCCCTATAATCCTAGGGGTTGGTATTATTATGGGATGTCTTTGTTGCAGCTAGGTGATACTCAGCGAGCTACTGAGGCGATAGAAAAAGCCCATCAGTTGTCCCCCAAAGATCGGGAAATTGAGTGGACTTTGTGCGAGATGTTGTCTCCTACAGAAAACGTGAATAATTCACTTTATCTTCCTACCTAAAAATAGCTCCACTGAATGCTAATCTAAACTATCTTGTACCAAGGTTTTAGTTTGTGTTATTGTCCATCCAATATCATCGCCTTAAGTGAATCAAAGATTTCCTTACCTTCTTGGTACTTTCTACCTCGATCCCCCATAATTTCTTTGATGATAAGTAGTCGGACAAAATTAAACCAGACTGTATTACGGTTTGTAAAGAAGCGGGAGAGAGGACGCAGTTCTCTCTCATCACTATATTAACTAAACCGTTTAGTATGCAAGAGGGGGGGGGGGAATGTCGATACGCACTGCGGAGACATTCCCACAACTACTGATTCGAGCACTTTGCGCCCACGAGGGTTAAATTTATTTTGTAGATTTAAAATGAAATCTTTCTACTTCTAATCCTTGAGGGATGTTTCGGGATTCGAGCGCCAGCTCCAACCCTCGAGCGCCCGCCCGCCCTTCTACTGCCTTCTTCAAATTGATGGGTTGAGTTGGGAGAGATCGCCTCTTTCAAGACCTTAATTGGCAATAGCAATTACCTCGCCGAATTTAACTGACTCATCCTTTGTAACCTTGAATTCCCTAATTGCACCTGGTCTGAAGATCACACAATGGGTGGAGCCACCAAACTGGAAATATCCCAACTCCTGACCCTTTTCGACTCGTGTACCCGACTTGATCTCATCGGCAATGAGACAAGAAGAAATCTCTACCATTCCTATTGGCATCACGCACACCAGACCGATAATCGGATCGTCCGCCTCGATAAAGAAGATCGCTCGCGTTTGGACATGGGCGATGTAACCTTCTGAGTGATCCTGATCTGTCGGATCCTCTCCCTCGCTCGTCGCCTGACTGAAATATAGGCCCTCCTTAACATAGGCTTTGCGAATTGTACCTGTGACCGGACTATGCCAGCGGTGATAGTTGAAAGGACTGAGAAACGCTTGCCACACGTCGCCGCCAACAAATTGCTCCACGTATTCATTGTTGAGCATATCCGCCAGCGAATAGGGCTGTGCCTTGATCCAGAATTCGCTTTGTGCTTGCGCATTGCGACCAATCTTGTAGACTGTCGAGTCGCAGGCCGCCACTACAACTTTGTTATCGTTCTTGCCAGCGATGGGGCGCGCACCGTCTTTGACTTCCCGTGTGAAAAAATCATTCCAGGAGGAAAAGCCCCAGTAGGGAGCATTAGGTTTGTATTTGTAGTCCTGCATGTGCAACTGCTTCTGCGCTGCTTCAGACTGCCAGCCGGTTGGCGAGTCGTTGAGTACATAGCGTGATGCCTCACTGTTGAGAAACTCTGTCCATACACAGAGTAGTTCCTTGAACATGGCGTTGATTCGGGCGTTCCGGTACGCAGCGAAGCCTGCAGGCGTACCCATTGTCCAGATCAGAATTGCAGAAAACGGCGTACCCACAAGTGCTGAGGCCTCTCCGAGGTGTGGTGGAATATAGGGCGGTGCCACAGTTAGCACGGCGTTGAGTTGCTGCAATAACTCTTGGAGATTCTTTGGGTGATGATCGCGGTATTTCACCGAAATCTGTTGAATCATTTGTGTCATGTACATCCGCACGACTGGATCGTCGTCAATCAACTTCTGGAACTTTCGGATAACCGGGTGCAGTTTCGCCCCGCTTCTTTCCCTGACAGCCTCACTAATGATGGCGTGCCAGTGCGCCAAAACGGCTTCCTCATTCGGCAACCATCGGCGGGCAACAGTCGGCTCATTAATCGTCGTTTTAATCATGTCTTTCTCCAAATTTGAAGATGTGTCAAACTTGCTCGCGACTAGAACAGCAAAGTTAGCTAGATTAGCTGTTCAAGTTCAGTGACTTTGCTGTAGTAGAGGACAAAAATCGCTCGAGTAAGTCCATTGTGCCTGTGCGTTCCCGGAGGAAACAACTCAAGTTTTGCAAGTTAAGATCTCAACTTAAGAATTTGTACTAATCAATTACTCTTTCGCTAGTCAGAGCTTAAGTTTTAACCAAAGTAAACTTTCAAGAAGCGCTCACTTAAGTTGCGAAAAGTCTCCTGATCTTTTTACCTATTTTGAATAGTATGGGCGATCGCTCCGGTGATGCTCACATCGAATCATCCAAAAAGCGATCGCATTGATGGATTGAGTTGGGAGCGATCGCCTCTTTCCAAACTTTGAGCAACAGCGAGCGCAATCAGGGCAAAGACAGCGTGATCGCTTTCGCGTAGCGTACCCGAAGAGCAGGTAACTGTAACTTAAGTGGTCGTGCAAAATTATTTACCCATCAAAACGGTCTCTAAGCTTTACTTGGCGAGGGGTGAATGTGTAATTTATTCCGCTTAGGCACTTAGCTCTGAATACCAAGGGATATCCAGGAAAGCTTAATACCTGGGTTTCCCGCAGTTTTCGTGAATGCCGCTTTATAGTAGTCGTTCTTGGACACTGGTATCATAGCTGAGTTGTAGGGAACATAAGTGTCATGGTTTGTATAGTAGTGGATAGAAGTCGATGCCATCTTGCCGAGTTGAGTGAGTTCGTTGATATCAGGATAGGAGTATAGGTGAACATATCCACGATCTCCATTTTTTTGCTCGTAGATATAGGCGACCAAAAACCCGTCGCTTTGAGCCTGATATACACGACCTTCATTTCGATCTTGCAGCTCGTTAAAGAAAACCAGTTCTTCGGAAAACGGTACAAAGAAGGCTTTAGCAATTGGTGAACTTGAGGTTTTGGTAAATTCGACCTTATATTTCGTATTCTTGCGAACCGGCATGCAAAAGCTATTGGTGGGTACCCACGTGTCATGATTAGTATATTTGTGCTGCGAGGCTCCTGCGATGACTGTGTAACTGCTACCTGAGAGTTGCTGTAAGCCCTTAACATAACCGCGAGAGCCGTTTTTATTATTCCAATCGACATAAGCCAGCACAAAACCGTCAGAATTGGCGGTTAACTCGCTGTCTATCTCAACTTCCTGCCACTCTCCCATTCCTTCCTCTCCGATATTGCCCAAGCCAACAAATTTAAGTGACGCGCTCGCATCAGACGATGTAGATGTAAATTCGCTACTGTAGTAGGTATTTGCTGGCGTAGGCATTGTCAATGAAGCATAGGGAATCCAAGTGTCGTGATTTGTATAGTAGTGTTGCGAAGCTGTCGCACGCATCGTGGTCGGATTCGGAGTGGTGCCATCGAAGGCTTGAACGTATCCTCTGCTTCCGTTTTTCGTTTTCTCAACAGTGGATATTACAAATCCATCACCTTGGGACGCCTGGTACACATGGCTAAAATCGATGTCCTGGGGAGAAGTTAACAGGCTGTCCTCATAGGTATCCTGCATCATATATGTGTGTAATAAGGTGTTCATATTGTTGGCGATGGTCTCGGCGGTGGTTTCGTCATCGACCGCGAAGCTAACTAAGTTTGAAATAGCTGTCAATGTCGTTAGCTTGGTACTCCCTGTTTGGGTTGGAACAGTGAGCAGAATGCTCGGCGTG
>JASJDA010000303.1 GCA_030065755.1 Prochloraceae cyanobacterium
AAAGCTACCTTTTAACTACAACGTCCAATTACTAGGAGTTTCACCTACACTTAGATGTCATTACGACTTGCTAACTTATTAATCTTACCATATTTCACGGGCAATAAATTACCCGTGTCGTGTTTCCTCCTACGAGCTTTAGCTCGTAGGTTTCCACACTTCCCGTATTTGCTATGAATTTTCCATCCGACGAACTTAGGTCTTCTCAGACTCAAAAAGCAAAAGCATCGCAGAAATTACTGATCTTTGCTACGGGCAGTCTTTATTGTGGCTTACCAATAATAGGGGTCAAAAGAATTATTCGTCAGATCGCCGTACGCGGTAGCGGACTTAATTATGTGGGAATCGCTAATATCGGAGACGAGGAGATTCCAGTTATAGATTTACACAAGAAATTTTTTAAATCTAGTCGAGCGCCAGAATCTCACTCAAAAAACTACCTGATCGTTGCTCAAAATAGTGCAGAGGAACAATTTGGAATTGTAGTTTTTCAATCTCCAATCTTAATAGATGTCCCCCTATCTCAAATTCGCACTCTACCAGCTTCTTATCGGCAGGCTGATACTCTTGACGTAGCAACTCACGTTACTATTATCGAGCAGGAAGCCAAATCCATGACCGTATTTTTGTTAGATTGCGATCGACTCTTTCCTGGTCACTCAAACCAATAAACTGACTTTATTTGTGCGTATTCGCGAAGCGAGAACATTTTATGATTGAACCAATTGGTGTAGAAAAAAAATCCACTGCTACCTCTCTCGGCACAATGGTCTATTATACCCCTACAAAAACGCCTTGGCACCAGATGGATAGTAGCAACGGCGGTGCCGTACCGACTTTGGTATTTTTGCACGGTTTTGGTGGAGGCTCCTCTGCTTACGAATGGTCAAAAGTCTATCCAGCTTTTGCTTGCGACTATCAGATTTTAGCCCCAGATTTAATTGGTTGGGGTCGATCGGAACATCCAGAAAGAAATTACCAAGTAACAGATTATATTAATACGATTATTGAGTTTATTTCTAATACTTGTAGCTCGCCAACTACAGTAATAGCCTCTTCTTTAACCGCAGCTTTCACCATACGCGCTGCGATCGAGCGTCCCAACTTATTTAAATCTCTAATTTTAACTACCCCAGCAGGTTTGTCAGACTTTGGGGAAGGTTATGGTGGAAACTTTTTTACTCAGTTGGTCAGTACTCCCGTTATCGATAAAATAATATACAGTGCTGGTATTGCCAATCCTAGCGGGATTCGTAATTTTTTAGAAACTAGGCAATTTGCTCGTCCCGAGCGAATCTACCAAGAAATTGTCGATGCCTATCTAGAATCCGCTCGTCAGCCAAATGCTGAATACGCAGCACTATCTTTCGTGCGGGGAGATTTATGCTTCGATTTGTCTAAATATATTACCCAGCTTACTACTCCCACGGCAATTATTTGGGGCAAAGAATCGGAATTTACTGGTCCCGAAATTGGCAAGCGACTGGCAGACCTAAATCCTGACGCGATTAAGGCTTTTGAAGTTATCGAAGACGTGGGACTGACACCTCAGTTAGAATTGCCTGGAGTTACTATTGGTTTAATTCGTAAGTTTTTCAAGTTGCTAGGCGAGTAGATTCGATCTTATTGTTCTTTGCGAACCCCCATAACATTGCCTTTGAAGTTGTAATTGATACTATCTAATTCAATTTGGCTGCCAATTTTTACTTTTTGATTGCCTAAAACTGCACCTCCAGAGGTAATTTGTCCTTCTCCCCTAAAGGTGATAACCAAGTCTTTCATATTATTTAATTCTGGTCTCGGATCTGGTAGCGCTTTAACTGTCCCGTCCGGTTGAGGTACATTAACAGTTCTAGGGAGAAATGTAACCTTTTGAAGTTTTACTTGACCAGCAGGTTGATTGCGAATAATTATATCTGCCTTGTTTTGTTTCTCGAACTCCTGTTTTATCGCTTGCGGGTCGCTCAAACCCAACCATCGAACTATAATATCGATTTCAATTTCTGCGGTTCGATTGTTGATTTGGGCAATTGAACCTGTTGGGCCAGCATAAAAAAAGATTCCGAAAATTACCAATAAAATAACACAAGCAGCACCCAAATCTAAAATAGAAACCTTACCAAATAAACGTCCTTTAGAATCTAAAATTTTCATAGCTCAAGGCGCGATCGCGCATTTTTACCGACAGCTTGAAACTGAATAAACAGAGGGAATTTTAGCACAATTATTTAAAGATGGGGAGCGATCGTAAACAGTAAAGTTCTGTAAGAACTCAATTGAACACTTGAATCGATTTGTTAAACAAAAGTTACAGTGGATTTTTTCCAACGCACCTGAAAAGTTGGCTGATAAATAACACTATTGTTCTATAGGTAGAGTTAAAAATTGGCTTAATTTCGGCTGCTTTTATTACCCAAAAAACCCCGTTTTTGAACAACGCCGAGCAGGGTGCAGGGGGCAGGGGGACTAATAAAAACTTGTAATCTCCCAAGCTCGTTTCTCCCAAGCTCCCCGCTCCCTGCACCCTTGCTACCAAGACCAAATAATTTTTGCTCTTTCCGAGCAGTATTGTACACAGTGCGAGCGCTCTCATGCCAAATGCGTTCTAGAAACACGGTGTCGCATCCATTGAAAAGAAACAATATTTAATAAAATCCCAATAACTAACAAAAAGACCATCAAAAAAAGCTGATAATTAGGAACTTTAACCAATATGTCGAGTAGAAAATGAAGAAAATTACTCACAGTGTAAAAGATAGTCAAGCCAAAGTGAAAAATCCGGTAACGTTTTGAATACTCAAAAGCTGTAGCAACAATTGCTATCATTGGCAACGTAAATATGACCAGCATAAACCACATAACGAAAGAAAGATCTACAAATTCGTGAGTATGAGATTCAGCGACACTTAAACCGTGAAAAAGGGGCATCAAAGCTAGTTGAGTATGAAACAGGGTTCCCAGAAGAAACACAGTCCAAAGAGCAATTATTTTTTCCTGATAATTTATGGTTCGATCGCTTGAAAATTTCATGATTGTTACCTCCCTCAAGCTGAAAGTTTCGAGGAGCGCTATAGAAGTTGGGGTAATTTACAAAAGTTATCTTCCCTAGAGGATTTTTAGACGGGCGATCGAGCAGTCCTTCTCGAGCTTGTTATCGATTCTATTAGGAATCCTCAATCGCCCTTTGTAGTCCCTTGTAACCTTGCAATACAAAGCGCTAACAATTCATTTTCTAAGAGGCACGTTAATCGTCTGACCATTCTTCTTGAGCCAGCAGATCGATAATGCGGTCTCTGAGCAAAAATTCATTTAGCTCTAATTCTCGTTCTACCTCTAGCCATTCACTCGCAGGAATGTATCGACAGAGGGTATAAATTGGCTGTTGACGGCTAATAATTCCTTTGTCCACCAGTTGACGAGCTTCATGCCTAATTACATCTAGGGAATAACGAACCAAAGTAAGCATAGTTCACTCCTCCTTTTTAAGCGATCGATATTTATTTTTGGAGTCAACTATTTACATCTCCTCACCTTAAAGATATAACAAAAAGCCTTTTATTTACGTAACAAAAAATTTCAATTTTCTCATAGTAAATACCTGATTCTCAAAACTTTGGCTCTTCGAGTTTAATCTGGCTAAATTAAGAACTAAATTGACGAGATTATTGGAGTTTTTTGCTAGTCTTAAAGTAGAAGAGATTAATCTAAAAAGATAAAAAATGTTTAGTAAAAATAACCATTGTCTTAATTTTTCTCCAAACGATCGTGTTGGAGAGCCTTCATCTAACCAAACTCGAATTAGCCAGAGAAGAAGCAACTTCATAACAGGAACTGGCATTGGGGCGCTATTTTTGTGCTTTTTAAGCATTATGCTCTTTGCCGTCTATGTTGTCGGTTCTATTGGAACAATTTCTACACCCCAGAATAACGGCTCGTTATCTGTTCCCAGTCATTTAAACTAATTAAAGCGAACGTTTCCGAGTAAAACTGTCCCACGCTGCGAAAGGCGAAAATAAAGATGAAACGCCGACAACTGCAAAATCTACTATCCGCAATTCAATCTGCGGGAATTTTTGCAGATTTATATTTAAAAGCATCTAATGCTCCAGGCACCAACTTGACTGGGTGGTCATTGGACGATCGAGACCCTCAAATAATTGAAAAGCTAATGCCTTTTTTTGGCTGGGTTTATCAAAATTATTTTCGGGTGCAAACCGATGGCTGGGAACACATTCCGAAAACAGGAAAAGTACTATTGATTGGTTCCCATAATGGCGGATTGGCAGCTCCTGATACTGTTATGATGACCTATGATTGGTTCCGAAAATTTGGCACAGACCGAATAGCTTATGCCTTAATGGAACCCAAAATCTGGCAAGTCCTACCAGGTCTGGCGCGCTTAGCCACACAAGTGGGCACCATTCACCCACATCCAGAGCTGGCAAGGGAGGCGCTGCGTCGAGGTGCTGCTGTTTTAATCTATCCAGGGGGGGCGCGAGATGTGTTTCGACCTCACTCTCTACGAAACAGGATATATTTCTGCGGTCATAAAGGATTTATCAAACTAGCCTTGCTCGAAGAAGTTCCGATTATTCCGTTTATTTCTTATGGAGCTCATTCTACCTTAATTGTTCTAGCAGATATTTACCCTCAAATGCAGCAATTGCATCAGTTAGGTATGCCGTGGTTGTGGGATATCGATCCTGGTGTATTTCCAATTTACCTGGGCTTGCCTTGGGGGATTGGAGTTGGTCCATTGCCTAATATTCCCCTACCGCTCAAATTGCACACTCGGGTATGCCCGACTATCGTCTTCGATCGATATGGAAAAGAGGCGGCTCGCGATCGAGAATATGTCGATCGATGCTATCGTCAAGTTTGTAGTCTGATGCAACACGAACTAGATCGATTAGTTCAAGAGGAAGAGGGGTCTGGCTTCAAGCCACGTTGCTTCTAAACTAAACTCATCTTGGTTTGCGGTCAATCTTCAAGACCAAAGGCCTGCCCCACGGTTTTTTGGACTCTGGAGTCATTCATCATAAAGGTATGCATGACTGGTAGCTCAACTATGTGGTCTCGATCGGATAATCGAGTTTCACTGAGAGCGACAATACCATCATTGAATTCGTCTCCAAACGGACTCCAAAATCCTCTCGGCCCTCCAGTGCCCGCCACAATTGTGTAGGGAGATTCAAATCCTGGAAGCGATGCAAAGAAAGCTTGGTTAGTTAAGTTTAATCCGCACTGACGTGTCAACCATCTAAAAGGCGGCACTTGCCAAGCATGGGGTGCGAGGCGTGGTGGTTGGTTTGGCGTACCCAACATGACAGTATGTTTAGGCCACTCAATGGAACCCAGCCCTAAAGCCGCTCGCGTCAATAATCCGCCGAGAGAGTGGGCCACAATCCCATAAGATCCCGTACTCGCTAGTTCTTGAAGACGGACTCGGAGACGCTCGACGATGCCTTCAAAGGTTTCTGCAAAAGCTATGTAGCCAAACTGTTCTGTTGTCCGTCCTGTTTGTTGCAAGTACCATTCAAGACCAAGCATTGATAAAGGTGTTCGACTAAGACCGTGAATTAGCAAAATCTTCATCTTTACCACCAAAAATTGAAAATCATAATCTAAAAGAATTAGACTTTGAAAAGTTAGAGTTCTTTTCTCTAAAAGCTTTACATCTGTTGCCATTTCAACAGCTTTCTAACTCCATGATACTCTTCTAGAGCCCGATCGTTTAGGAATTGTTTTAAACTGATTGCAAATTTTGATAACTTCCTCACTTCAACTTAAATGACTGTCAACTCCACATTTGTTACTAGACAGCTGGATTGAAGTTTTCGCAAAAAATTGGCAAAAAAATTCGCAAGCCAAAGCGTGCGAAAATCTTTTTGGAAATGAAATATCATCCCGTCGATCGGTACCAACTAGGCTCCTAATTCTGCCCCAGGAATTGTTTGTAACCTTTTTAAAAAAATCATTATTTTTTGATACTCGTTTCTATTTCCTTGTTCGCGATAAAGTCTTGCTGAAGTTTTTAGATCTTTAATTCCTGTTTGAATCTGTTCTAATTGATAGCGCACTAAACCTCTATTTAAATAAGCTGGTGCTAATTTTGGGTTGATTTGAATTGCTTTAGAGTAATCAGCGATCGCGTTTTGATATTGCTTAGACTTCTGGTAACTTAAGCCTCGATTGTAATAAGCTTCAAAGTTTCGAGGATTGATTTCAATTAGTCGATCGCAATCAGCAATTGCTAATTCCCATTCTTTTTGCTGTAAATAAACTAAACTTCTATTTTGGTAAGCTTCGACAAAATTAGGAGACATTTCAATTGCTTTACTGAAATCAGCTACTGCTAATGTCCATTGTTGCTGCTCGGAGTAAATTAGGGCTCTATAGTAGTAACTTAATATTGAATTAGGAGACATTTCAATTGCTTTACTGAAATCAGCTACTGCTAATTCCCATCTTTTCTCTTGGGCGTATAGTAAGCCGCGATTGTTATATGCTAGTGCTAAATTAGGAGAAATTTCGATCGCTCGCTCGAAATCATCTAATGCTAATTGAGATTTTTTTTGCTCCCAGTAAAGCCAACCGCGGTTATTATATGCCATTGCTAAATAAGGATCGAGTTCGATCGCTCGATTATAATCATCTAATGCTAATTTCCATTGTTTTTGTTGATAGTAGACATTGCCGCGATTCAAATAACCATAAGCATTATTAGGATCTAGTCGAATAGCTATTTCATAATTATCTAATGCTAATTTCCATTGTTGCCGGCCGTAATAAAGATTGCCGCGATTTAAGTAAGTCTCAATATGATTTCGTTTGGTTCTTTCTCCCGCTAAATTAAAAGGCTTTTGACGATCGACAACATTATTCTTTTGAGCGTAACTGGGTTTGTTGTGGATCGAACTAATTCCTAAAAATAAAACACTTGTCGCTATTAAAGTCAAAGGAAAACGATTGTTTTTGATTTTGATATTAAACATTGTTTTTAACCAAATACTAGCAAATAATCGAGGATTTATATTTGTTATGGAGACAATAATTATTATTCTCAAATTTTCTCTCTCGATCGAGAAAGAAAAACATTTAGTAATTGCGAACGTTAGATATTTTTCCTGTTATTTTTTACTGCACAGTTCGACTTAGGTTTTCGCCAAAAATGGACAAAAAAAGTTTTTCCTCTCTAAAATGTGCGAGAATTCTGCGTCTGCTGTGTAGGAAAGTATACGTAATGGTTTTTGGACTATTGGGAGCCAAAAAATATGTGAAAATGTCACGATCGTGTTTTACTAAAAATGATGTTTAAGTCAAATATTGAGATAAAAAGATTTGCCTAAAATTAAGACAAATGTTTGCCTTAGCTATATTTTAATCAATTTTTTATAAGTAATTTAAATTTAAATGTAAATGTAAATTACTGATGATTGATAATTGGTAACTGACAACTGATAACTGAGGTGTCGGTGGGAGACTTTCGATCCCACTCACAACTGATTACTGATAACTGGTCGCTGGTAACTGTTAAGCGGGTAATCGGACTCGAACCGACGACATTCAGCTTGGGAAGCTGACGTTCTACCACTGAACTATACCCGCATTAAACCATCTTTAAATATAACATTATTCTTTAGTAAACAGCAAATTGGATAAACTTGCTTCCATCACCGCTGTTGTTTGACCGGAAACACTAAATAATAAGGCTTCTCTGTAGACTCGCTGGGCGGGATGCTCGTTATTATTAGCTGCGCCGCTAGAAGCGATAACTGCTGCTTGGCTGCAGCGTCCGGCTAAATTAATTGCGCGAGCGCGTAATTTTAACTTTTCTTCAAAAAATTTACTCTCAAGGGAAGTAGCTTCCAACATCTCTTGACGACAGTTAATTACTTGCCGATCGAGTGCATTAAATGCTTCTTGTATAAAAGATAGTTGTTTCTTTTGGTAAGCTACCTCTAATATATCTAGTCCAGCTCGCGCGCATCCAAGAGCAAAAAAACCGTGATGGAGAACATTTTTTTTGCTGCTTTCGTGGATCGAACCTGATGGCTTAAGAGAGACTAGACGATCGCTTCTCTCAAACCACCCACTCAACTTAGCACTAACAGTATTAGTAGAACCCATTACTGCTAGTTCCATTGGCGCACTAAAACTAATCTTTCCCCCCAACTCTTGTTGAGTTTCTTGTAAAGGAACCATTGCGTAAATTTCTCCTCCGTCGGGCAAAATAGCACCGATAATAACATCGGAAAAGAAACCCCAGCCAGTAAGCCAAGGAACCTCTCCTTCCAATTCATAACCCCCCGTAACTGGCTTAGCTTTCATTAGAGGTTCTCCTAGACGGCGTAATTGGGAAAAACCTACACCTACTAATATTTTTCCAGTACCCATCTCGGGTAAATATTCTTGTTTGAGGGACTCATTACCACTTTTAGCAAGTAAATAAGCAGCACTTTGATGTTGAGTTTGCAAAAATGCCAAAGCACCTGAATATCTGGCGATCGCCATTTGAAAGCAACGATAATCCAGTTCGCTAAATTCAGCACCTCCCCAGCGTTTGGGAACTCTCAACGCCAATAAATTGCGATCGCCCATTCCTTTGAGTGCTTCTTTTAAGGCATCGGGATCTTTATCTATTAATGCTGCTTGCGATGCTATTTCCTGAAAATAATCTTCTGCTATTTCTAATTTTTGTTTTTCCTTGGTTTGAGAATCTAATTTTAATTGCATTTGGTGTTGGCTGTTTGTTATTTGCTGTTGGCTGTTTGTTTTTCCCCATCTACCCCTGACCTTTGACTTCTGTCTGACCTCTACTAATTTATGACGCATTAGCAGACAGAAAGGGAATATTTTCAGCCAGAGGATCTTTAACCGAAATATTCTGTTTTCTTGCCCAATATTCGCTTAAGAAATAAATTTGTCTCAAACCTATTATTAAATTTAAACCAGGAACAAAAATCCACCAAACTACTAAAGGTTCTTTCAATCCTTCTTGGCGATAAAGTGCGTTAACAGTGCGATATAGTCTAAACTGCACGATGTAAATCCAAACCACACCAGATAGAGAAAACCAACCAAACCAACTATCTACATCCGGATCTAAGACCCACAAAGCTTGAGGAAAGGCTACACCGAGGACAAAGGGAAGCATACATAAAGTCCCCGACCAACCGCAGCCATTATATTTTCGCAGCTCTTCGTGAATAATCCACTTATACCAGGCGTAGTAGAGTAATAGACTTACTACAGAAAGGAGAATAACTCGCCAGAGAGGACGGGGTTTACCTAGAGTTAGATCGCTCATACTTATACTTATTCAATGGGTTTTCCTTATTCTATTCATATTTATTAAAAAAAAGACCATTAAAATCAATCTCATTTCGAGATTCCTGTTTGACTGTGGCATTTAACATTAAATCAGTCCGAAACTGAAAAAAACTAGCCCTATCTCTGCATGCATCGGCTTCGATCTTTACTAGATAAGACCTATTTAAGTCAATTAACGGAGAATAGTTGAGGTTTTTGACAGATGCCTCAAAATTGGAATTAATGAAAAATAGGAAATAAAAGCTTCTTGAATTAGATTGTGATATGAAAAAAATAATATGTTTAAAAATAAGATAAATTTTATTGTTTTAATTTCAGTGTTTTCCACTATAGCAGCTTTTATCGCGGGGAAAGAATAGATGAAATAGAGCAAATCCTGGAATATCGAGCGATCGCGGCTGATGGAAGAGAAGTTTGGTTGCAAGACTCGATCGAAATAGTTACAGATGAAAATAACCAGCCTCGTTTACTGCGCGGCGTAATAGTAGATATCACTGAGAAAAAACAAGCACAGAAACAATTAGAATATAACGCTATTTACGATAAACTAACAGGCTTGTTAAATCGCGCTTCGATCGTCAATAGACTAGAGCTTTTAATCGATCTAGCAAAGAGAAAGAATAACTATATGTTCGCCCTCCTCTTTTTAGACCTCGATCGCTTTAAAATAATCAACGACAGTCTGGGACATTTAATAGGCGATCGACTGCTCATTTCCATAGCTGAGAGATTGGGGGAGTGCGTGCGCTCTAAAGATAATAGGAGAATGGGTATTGTGGAAAGCTTGTCTTCAGATGAATTCCTGGAAATTGACGTACTCTAAGACCAAGCTGGCGCTATGGTCTTAGATTCTCGGAGGACGTTAACCCTCACTGGCTGCGTCAAGCAGACCCTAGACACTCGGCTAAAAGCTTCGTGCTTACTTTTAAGACCAATATTTAGACTTCC
>JASJDA010000304.1 GCA_030065755.1 Prochloraceae cyanobacterium
ATTCGTCAACCCACCAACAAACATTTCCTCAACTTTTTGCCCTTTGTGCCAGTCCGAGAATAATCTAAAGTAAATCTTAACGATTTTTCCTGTTGCCAACGATTTAACGAGCTTTATGCTGTAATTGGTGGCAATTAGGTTGTTTTCTCGGCTATATTGAAGAGATATGCTTAAAAACTTCTTAAAACCAAATCTAAACAGATTTAAATCGCTCTCCTCGATAGTAGAAGGTTGAGGGCAATTTAAAGAATGTCTGTTTAATACTTGGTTTTTGAGCATATTTCCTTTACGCTAAGGGTATGACAGCATTCAAAAAAAATTGAATACTATCTTTTCGTTAAAAATGATTATTTTGGTGGGCTACAAATTTAGTAGTCCCATTTTTTTTGACTAAATTTCGCATTAAATCCAGTTACATTTAAGATTATCGCCGGATCGATCTTCTCTGGCAACAAATATTTGGATCTGATTTGTATTTGTAATTTGCAAAGGTTGGGCAAATTTTACAATTCCAAATTGAAGATATTTTGTATTTCCTTGTCTTGAATGCAGAGATAATCTAAAGTTTGTCTTTGGGTGGAGTGCTTGAAGGCTTCCATCAATAAGGCGACCTGAGTGCCGTGTTGGTATTGCCAATATCCCCAGGTTTTTCTGAGTGTATGGCTGCCATAGTTGCCTTCTAAGCCGACTTCAAGACACCATTTTTTAACCATGTTGGTCACGGTAGGCACGGTAAGGACAGATCCGCGTTGACTGTAAAATATAAAATCATTTTTGGAGAAGAAGGATCGGCCCCATTTGTTATTGATGTAGTTATCGAGTGCTTCGATACAAGTGCGATTGAGAGTAACCATGCGGTAGCGTTTGGTTTTGGGTTGTTTAATTTCGAGCGTTTCACCAACATCTAAAAGTCGGACTTGACCGTAGCGGATCGAAAGTAATTCGCTGGCTCGGAAGGCGGTATTAATTCCGAGGGTAAATAAACATAAATCGCGGGGACGATCGGCTAGAATCTTTTTAATATTCTTGATCGCTTTTTTATAGCGGATCGGTTCGACTTTGATCGCAGCCCCGCGATAAGGGTGGTTGGGGTTCTCTCCCTTTTGAAATGGCATCGTATGTAACTAACTTTTTTTCTTTATAGGGTAAAAGTTAGTCAGGCAAATTTTAATAAAAAGCTGTAAAGAGTTACAAAAGTTTAGGCAATCGGGTCGAAGTGAGGGGGAAAAGTCTGATTAAGATTTACAGAATTTTTAGCTATTTTGATTATTTGTCCAAAAAAAAGCACAGCTTACGTTCGTATGATTTCATAAAGCTCAGGGTAGTTTGGATAATAATCGGTTGAAGTCTCTTTGATTCTCTGAAATTCTGGATTCTTTAGCGCAGCCATGAAATGGTCTTGTGAAGCCCATTCCGCAACAGTGACTATATGAAATCGTGCATTCGGATTAATCGCTCGGTGTAGCTTGGAAGATACAAACCCCGGTTGCCGTCGAAAATACTTAGCAAAATTGTCCCACATTGCTAAAGCTCTCTCTTCTTGACCTTTGGGAATTTCAAACGGATTGATTACAATAATGTTACCCATTTATCTTTACTTTGAACTGTAGAAACAAAATTATACCAACCTGACTTTGATATCAATAACTCTCTTTCAAGAAACACTTTCTGTAAGTCTCATGTGGCAAGGTTTTACGTGAGGGCAAGCGGTGAAAATCGGTTGAGAACATCGGTGTTCTTTTGCACTCGATCAGTTCAGGTCGTGCTGGGTTTAAGACCCCCGCCAAATTTGAAATTTTTGGCGGTCTACACTTTGCGGCGGGTCAGAACTCCGGGAGGGGTTAAGTAGCCTTCGTTTACCGATTAATCCTGGTAACAACCGATAAATTTATTATTAAGGCTACTTAACCATTCCACCCCCGCTAAGTGATCCTTCTGCCCTCTGCCTTCTGCTTTCTTCAATTAAATTAGGAAAATAACTTTACTTGATGATATCCTTCGTCCCACAACATTTTAGTTGTAAGTGTGATTATTGTTGAATCTAATGGTAGAAAATTTTGTCTTTACTTTTGCCTTTTTTGTTCTTTAGTTTTTTCAGTTCTTTATTTCGTATTTTTTCAAACATTTCCGCACTCCTGTTCTTATTTGCTTTTGAAAATGATAAATGCCTTATACTCTCTAAACTTTTATCCATTACTCATCCAATCGAACAAGAACCAAATAGGAAACTGTTTAAGACGGCATAATCATTTTTGGGGAGAGTTTTAACAGTTATTTAATTATTAGATCTTAATTTGATGGAAATATTAATATTTTTTCGCTTGAATAAATCAAGTCAATTTTGTGATTTTGTTAGTCTTATTGTTATCTATTTGCTAACATTAAAATTCTCGGTATTCTTCGAGCATAGCTATGCAAAATTAAGTCTAACAATAGGAAAAAAATTTTGATACGGAAATTATTGAAATTTATCCGCCTGCGGCGGAAAGGCAGAAGGCAGGAGGCAGAAGGCAGAAGGTAGAATCAAGAAAAAAGATAGAAGAATTGCCGAATATCTTTCTGCCTTGAAGCCTTTTGGGTTTAAGACCCCCGCCAAATTTGTAATTTTTGGCGGTCTACAGTTAGTGGTGGGTCAGAATCCCCCACTAACTGATCCTTCTGCCTTCTGCCCTCTGCCCTCTGCCTTCTTCAAAAATCCAAATTTTTTGCATTTTAAGTGGTCGGACATAAAAAAAAAGAACTGTCTTAACATTTGTAAACTAGGTTCAAAGCTTTTGCTGGAGGGCGGCGCAGACGAATTGAGGCTGCGCCGAAGACAGTTCTTTTTTTTGACCGGGTACTTATTGGTTTTAATTGATTATTAAATTCTTCAAATATTGCCTGATGAGTTTGATTTTTAAAGTAAGCAATAATTTCGCAAAATCATCTAATTTTTATCTATTAAAAAGTTTTTAAGGGTAATAGTATTTTTTTTCTTACGGATCTCACTTGCTCCCCATGGCTTCTCTTCTTTGCTCAGCAAATTGTAAGGACTTCATCGATTAGATTTTCAGTAATTTAACTGTCAAAAGATCGAGATAAATAAGTTAATAATTAAAGGAGAAATCCTAAAAAAAAATCTTAAATAAATCATTGTTTTTTTTTTCGGAGATTTAGCACAGCCCTTCGGCTTGAAGTCAGAAGTCAGCAGTATTAGCCTGAAGTTGGTACAAAGCCTCCTCATTTATGAGGAGGGTATAAAAATACATTTCTTTTTTTGAATCCTCTGACTTCGTGAAAACATTTGTCGTAAAAAAAACATTCAAAAGTATGAATTTATTTCCTGATTACGAAATTGAGACAAAAATCAAAGCTAATTCCGAGTGCATTATTTATCGCGCAATTAGAAAATCAGATCGAAAATCAGTAATTATTAAAACATTAAAGAAAGACTGCCCGACAATACAAGAAACTGCAACTTTACTTCATGAATATGGAATTCTAAAGAATCTTAATTCAAAAAAAATTGTCAAAGCATATGCTTTAAAGAGAGAAAAAAGAAAATTAGCTCTTATACTAGAAGATTTTGGTGGAGAATCTCTAGAAAATTTCATTGCTACTAAACAATTTAAACTACAAGAGTTTTTGCAAATAGGTATTCAATTATCATTGATACTCGATGAACTGCATCAAAATAAGATAATTCATAAAGATATTAAGCCATCTAATATTATATTTAATCCGGCAACTTTTGAAGTCAAAATTACAGATTTTGGCATTGCCACTCAATTGACTAAAGAAACTATTAGTTTTAAGAATAACTTATGGACTAGCAATAATAATTCTGATTTACTAGAAGGTACTTTGGCTTATATCTCCCCAGAACAAACTGGAAGAATGAATAGAGCAATCGATTATCGTAGTGATTTTTATTCTTTAGGGGTTACTTTTTATCAAATGTTAACAGGGGTGTTGCCCTTTCAAGTTGATGACTTTTTAGAATTAATTCACTGTCATATTGCTGTCACTCCAATTGTACCTCAGCAAATAAACCCTGAAATTCCAAAGGTAGTTTCAGATATTATAATGAAGCTACTAGCTAAAAATGCGGAAAATAGATATCAAAGTGCTTTGGGATTAAAAGCTGACTTAGATAATTGTTTGAGTCAACTTTTAGATACCGGAAAAATAACGTCTTTTTTACCTGGAGAAATAGATCGATCTGGTCAATTTCTTATTCCACAAAAACTTTATGGTCGAGCTAATGAAGTTGCTACTTTACTTACTGCTTTCGAGCGAGTTGGTTCTGGTGGTAGTGAGATATTATTAGTAAGTGGTTATTCGGGTATTGGTAAAACTTCTGTAATCAATGAAATCCACAAACCAATTGTCAAGCAAAGAGGATATTTCATCTCCGGTAAATTTGATCAATTTAAACGGAATATTCCTTACAAAGCTATAATTGAAGCCTTTCAATCATTAATACAACAGTTAATAACTCAATCTTCCGAGCAAATAGCTCAATTGGGAGAAAAAATCAGATCTAATCTGGGCCAAAATGCGGCACTAATTGCCCAGGTAATTCCTGAAATTGAAATAATCATAGGTTCACAGCCATCGGTTCCTCAATTGGGACCTCATGAATCTCAAAATCGTTTTAATCGAGTATTCAAAAAATTTGTTGAGGTTTTTACTTCTAAAGAACACCCTTTGGTTATATTTTTAGATGACCTACAATGGGCAGATTTAGCTTCTTTAAAATTAATTCAGCTTTTAGTGACAGATTCCGATATTGATTGTTTTTTGGTAATCGGAGCTTATCGAGATAATGAAGTTAGTTCAACTCATCCTTTAGTAAAAACTATAGAAAAAATTGAACAAGCTAAGATTGTTATTGGTAGAATTCAGCTTAAACCTTTAAAGAGCGATTCTGTTAAGGAATTAATAGCAGATACCTTGTCCTTAAAAGTAACAAATAATAATAAATTGAGTCATGAGTTTCAACTTTTAGCAGAGTTGATTTTAGCTAAAACTGCTGGTAATCCTTTCTTTTTAAATACTCTTCTCCAAACTTTGTATTTAGAAAGTTTATTTACTTTTGATTATAATACTGGTGTTTGGCAATGGAATCTTCAAAAAATTCAAGCAGTTGGGATTACCGATCTTAATGTAGTTGAATTAGTAGCTTCAAACCTAAAAAAATTACCTTTACAAACTCAGGAAATATTAAAATCAGCAGCTTGTCTTGGACATAAGTTTGATTTAAATGTTCTTGCAATTGTCAATCAATGTTCTCGATCTGAAACTTCTAGATATTTATGGCCTGCCCTTCAAAATGGTTTAATTCTTCCTTTAAGTAACACTTATAAAATTCCTTTGTTATTTGAACCTAAAACCTTAAAAGATGAAGTTTTAAAAGTTGATTACAAATTTTTGCATGATCGGGTACAACAAGCGGCTTATTCATTAATTCCAGATTCTGATAAACAATCTACTCACCTCAAAATTGGTCAACTTTTACTTAAACAAACTTCACCAAAGGATAGAGAAGAAAATATATTCGATTTGGTTAATCAGTTAAATATTGGTAGGAAGTTAATTATCGAAAGATCACAAAAAGATCTCCTAGCCGAACTCAATCTTGTTGCTGGGAAAAAAGCGAAATTAGCTTCAGCTTATTTCGCTGCTTGTCAATATTTGAATGTAGGCTTAGAACAATTGCAAGTGAATAGTTGGCAAAAAGATTACGATCTTAGTTTGGCTCTTCATATAGAAGCAGTAGAAGTAGAGTATTTAAATGCTAACTTTGATCGAGCCGAAAGACTAGGCGATATCGTTCTTCAACAAGCTCAAACTTTACTAGATAAAGTTAAAGTATACGAGATAAAAATAAACTATTATATCGCTCAAAGTCAGATGCAAAAGGCTCTGAATATTGCTTTACCGGTCTTAGAAAAGTTGGGAGTCAATCTACCTAAAAAAACTAATCAATTCAAAATAATATTGGCTTTGCTCAAGACAAAATTAGTTCAACGGAATAGGTCAATTGAAGATTTAGCGTCTTTGCCAGAAATGAGAGATCCTTATAAGATAGCTGGAATGCGAATATTGATAGCCGTAATTCCCGCTACTTTTGTAGCAATTCCGCAGTTGTTTCCGTTAACTACTTTTGAAATAGTCAATCTTTCCCTCGAATACGGTAATATCTCTTTATCAATTTGTGGTTATATTTGTTATGGATTAATTCATTGTGCAAAGTTGGGAGATATTGATTCTGGATATCGATACGGTAAACTTGGCTTGATGCTTTTAGATCGTCTAGACGCAACAGATCGCAAATCTCAAACTTACTTAATATTTAATAATTTTATTCGTCACTGGAAAGAACATATTAAAGAAACAATTGAACCTTTAGCTGAAGGTATTCAAAGTGGCTTGGAAACGGGAAAAATAGAAGATGCTTGTTATTGTGCAGCTCATTACTGCTGCTATTTATTTTTGACTGGAGAACCTCTACTTTCTGTCAGTAAAAAGCAGATTGAATATATTGAGTTCATGGACAAAAATAAGCAGGAAATTCAAAGAGATCAGGCTAAAGTATGGGGGCAATTAGTTTTAAATTTGCTTGTTGATTCAGAAAATCCCCATCGATTGATTGGCGAGCTGTTTAATGAAGAAAAGATGTTGCCGTCACTAATTGAAGTAAAAAATAACTTCGCAGTTTTTGCCGCTTATTTAGCTAAATCATTGATTTGCTATTTGTTTAAAGAATATAGTGAATCAGCGAATAATAGCTTTTTAGCAGAAGAGTATGCAAGTGGCTCTCTTGGTTCAGCATTTATTCCCCTTTATCAATTTTATTATTCTCTATCTCTCTTGGCTCTATATCCTATTGCTTCTAAGAAAGAACAAAAAAAATATCTCAAAAAAGTAAAATCATTTCAGAAAGAAATGGAGTATTGGGCCAAACACGCTCCAGATAATTATTTACATAAATATCAGCTAGTAGAAGCAGAAAAATCTAGAATTTTAGGAGCAAATGCGACCGCAATTGAGTATTATCAAAAAGCGATTCAAGCAGCAAGAGCCGGTAAATATATCCAAGAAGAAGCATTAGCAAACGAGTTAGCTGCAGAATTTTATTTTTCGTGTAATAAACATAAACAAGCTGAGGCTTATTTAATCGATGCTTATTATGGATACGCTCATTGGGGAGCTGTGGCAAAAGTTAAAGATTTAGAAAGGATATATCCTCAAATCTTAAATTCGATTTCCTTAAAAATAAATCGAATTCAATTAAAAGATCAAACTAAATCTATTAGAGGTAAAACTTTGCAAGTGTTAGATTTGATCACAGTAATTAAAGCATCACAAGCGATCTCTTCAGAAATTGTGCTCGATAAATTACTATCAAAATTGATGCATATCTTGATGGAAAATGCTGGAGGACAAAGAGGGTTATTGTTTTTAGAACAAGATGATTTTTTAATTTTGGTTGCTGAAGCTAATATTGGAGTTGATAACAAAGTTGTTATAGCTGAGCATGAGAATATTAAATATTCAGATTGGCCGCGTTCTTTAATTAAATACGTTCAAAGAACTAAGCAGACATTAATTTTAAACAATACTAACAGTCAAAGCATATTTATTAACGATCCTTATATTGCTAAACAAAGGCCAAAATCTATTTTAAGTTTTCCTTTAATGTCTCAAGTTCAATTAAGAGGAATTGTCTATTTGGAAAATACTCTGCTTGAGGATGCTTTTACTGAGAAAAGATTAGAGTTGCTTAAATTTTTAACGTCTCAAGTCTCTATTGCGATTGAAAATGCTCGTCTTTACGAGAATTTAGAATATGAAGCTTTCCACGATTCCTTAACTAATTTACCCAATCGTAGCTTATTCAATCATCGTCTTTCTCAAGCGATCAATGATGCCATCAAAGATCGCAACTTAGTAGGATTGATGTTTTTAGATCTAGATCGATTCAAGAAAATTAACGATACTTTGAGTCATGAAATTGGTGATCGACTACTGCAATCTTTTGCTCGAAGATTGATAAGTTGTTTGCGAGAAAGCGATACCTTGGCGAGATGGGGTGGTGACGAGTTCACCATACTTTTTCCTAAAATCAATAGCAAAGAGGATGTTATCAAAATTACCCGCAGGATTTTCGATTCTTTAAAAGAACCTTTGCTGGTAGACAAGCACAGGCTTTATATCCAGGCTAGTATGGGCATTGCTTTATATCCAGATCATGGTGAAGATTGCTCTACTCTCCTAAAAAATGCCGATTCTGCTTTAAATAAAGCTAAACAACGAGGCAAAAATACTTATCAGTTTTATAATCAAAAAATTGATTCCCAGGCTAACTATTTATTAAAGTTAGATAATGCTCTTCACGAAGCTTTAGATCGCCAAGAATTCTCGATTCACTATCAACCTCAAATAAATGGGAAGACTGGAAAAGTTGTTGCTATGGAAGCTTTATTAAGATGGAGCCATCCAGAATTCGGTCCAATTTCTCCAGGGCGATTTATTCCTTTGATAGAGGAAAGTGGTTTAATTATTCCTATCGGTGAGTGGGTGCTGAGAACTGCTTGCGCTCAAAATAAAGTATGGCAAACTGCAGGTTTGCCACCAATAAAGGTTGCAGTCAACATGTCTTGTCAACAATTTCAACAACAAGATTTAGTGCCGATGCTAGGTCAAATTTTATTAGCAACAGAATTAGAGCCGAAATTTCTAGAAATAGAAATTACCGAAAGCACAATAATGGAAGACCTGGATTCAGCCAATAGAGTCATGAGCGATTTACAAGCAATAGGCGTTTATCTTTCTATGGATGATTTTGGCACTGGCTATTCTTCTTTAAGCTATTTAAAAAATTTTCCTTTCGATGCCTTCAAAATTGATCGCTCTTTTGTGCACGGAATGCAAAAAGATTCTAAAGGTCTTGCCATTCTAAGAGTTTTAATTTCTTTGGCACAGGGCCTGAATTTACAAGTAGTAGCTGAAGGTGTCGAAACTCAAGATCAGTTCAAAATTTTGCACAATCTCAAATGCGAAGTTTTCCAAGGTTATTTATTTAGTCGTCCTTTGCCCGTACAAGAAGCTACAAAATTCTTAGCTCAACGAAGCAAAAAGAGCTGAAATAAAGGCAGATGGAGCTATACCGATATGCAATTACTGTTAGTTTGGCAAATTAAGTTCTGTAGAGTCTAAAATATCATCGTTTAATTTTAACGTGAGTTCGACGAAGCAAAAAGGGGTGCAATCAAGGCAGATGGGGCTATACCGATATGCAAGGCGTATCGGTATAGCCCCCCAACGGGCAAACTATACGTTCTAGTTTGAATAGGGTCGAGACAAAATAGATGTTTCTATCAATATGAGCGGCCGGATAATACTTCTAATTAATCGATTGTTATTAGAAATTATCTGAGATTATTAGTGATGGATATAAATTCTCGCATTGATATTGTTAAAGTTTTTTGTGATGTAGATGATTTTTATCTAGCTTTTCAAAAATATTCAGAATCCCAACCTAAATTAACATCGTTTCTAGGAGAAAAACTCTGTCGTTCTCGTCTTAGTTTGAGTGAAGTAATGACAATAGTAATTGCTTTTCATGCATCAGGATATAAAACTTTTAAAGAATTTTATATTAGACTGGTTTTACCCTACTGGAAATCAGATTTTCCTCAATTAGTTAGTTATAATCGTTTTGTCGAATTAATGCCTTGGTCGATGATGTTACTATGCTGTTTTTTGCACACCCGTAAAGGAGAAAATACTGGCATTAGTTTTATTGATTCTACTCCAATTACAGTCTGTCATCCCTGTCGCAGCAAATCTCACCAAGTTTTTGAGGGGTTAGTTGGATGGGGAAAAAATTCTGTTGGTTGGCATTATGGTTTTAAACTACATTTAATTATAAATGAGAGAGGTGAATTGCTAGCTTTTAAACTTACTTCTGGGAATACTGATGATCGTAAACCTGTACCAGACTTAACTAAAGATCTAGTTGGAAAATTATTTGGAGATAGAGGTTATATCTCTCAAAAATTATTTGAAGAACTATATGAAAGAGGACTTCAATTGATTACTCGTTATAAAAAGAAGATGAAACAAAAATTAGTTAAACTTATTGATAAAATTTTACTTCGTAAACGTTCTTTAATTGAAACTGTTAATGACCAATTAAAGAATATTTCTCAAATTGAGCATTCAAGACATCGCAGTGTTTGGAACTTTTTGGTTAATCTTTTCGCTGGATTAATTGCTTATACTTACTTGCC
>JASJDA010000305.1 GCA_030065755.1 Prochloraceae cyanobacterium
TACATTTTTCCCAATTGGTGTTACAATTTCGTCTACATTTTTCCCAATTGGTGTTACAATTTCGTCTACATTTTTCCCAATTGGTGTTACAATTTCGTCTACATTTTTCCCAATTGGTGTTACAATTTCGTCTACATTTCTTGCAATATGACCTATAAACCGTCCCATATCATCTGCACATCTTCCAAGAACAGTAAACAACGAGGCTAGTAGCCCCAGAAGCAAGAGGCTGCAACCTTTTCCACTTGATTCGGGCTCGTTACTATTTGCCATGACGCTTCAGACTTCTAACAACAGAATTTCACAATTACAGGAACACCTATAACTAAGTACCTGGGCAAAATTATTTGGATAAAAAATGCTTGAAGCACTGGCTAATACGTAATAATTTATCGAAATAATTTTACCTACCTACTTATATTCTCCAACTTGCGCGTTACGGAATCCTAAATACTTTCTAAAGAAATCAACCGATCCTAGCTGAAGTGTAGCGGAAGCGAGCGAAAGCAGATCGGTCGAGAGTTATACTACTAGTTAGCAAAATCTATACTCAGCGATGAAGTGATCATTGACGCTCTAACTAAGAAGATTCTTATCCTAGCAGCAAATCCGATAGGAACTACAAAATTACGCTTGGATGAGGAATTTCGTGAAATCCAAGCTGGGTTGGAGCGAGCTCAAAAACGTAACCAATTCATTCTAGAGCAGAGATGGGCGGTGCGTCCAAGGGATATCCAGCACGCCATGCTGGACATCAATCCACAGATTGTCCATTTTTCTGGGCATGGAGCAGGAGATGAGGGCTTAGTATTTGAAGATGAGACTGGGCAAGCTAAGCTAGTCGATGGAGAAGCGCTGGCGGGACTGTTTGAGCTGTTTGCCGAGCAGGTGGAGTGTGTTGTTCTTAACGGCTGTTACTCGCAGGTGCAAGCAGAAGTGATCGCCCAACACATTCCCTATGTTATTGGTATGAGCCAAGCGATTGGCGACCAGGCTGCCATTGAATTTGCCGTCGGTTTTTATGACGCACTAGGGGCAGGTCGTCCGATTGAGTTTGCTTATAAATTAGGTTGCAATGCCATTCGGATGTCAGGGATTGCTGAACACCTGACGCCAGTCTTGATTAAGAAGCCAGAGCCGATGGGGACTATTGTGCTGCCCAACTCGGCTGTGGGATCACAATCAGCCAAACACGACCTGATATCTAGCTCAGTGAATCAAAGGATTGAAGTCTTTTTCTCATACGCTCACGAGGATGAGAAACTGCGGGATGAATTAACAAAGCAGTTAAAAACAATGATCCGTCAGAAGTTAATTACGGCTTGGTATGACCGCGATATTACTGCTGGGAGCGAGTGGGCAGGACAGATTGATAAGCATTTAAACACTGCTCAGATCGTTCTCCTTCTGATCAGTCCTGACTTTATTAACTCAGACTACTGCTATGACATTGAGATGAAACGGGCGATGGAGCGACATCAAGCTGGAGAAGCGTGTGTCGTTCCAATTATTCTACGTCCTACAGATTGGAAAGGAACACCATTCGAGAATCTGCAAGCTCTACCTAAAGATGCTATCCCCGTAACGAAACAGCCCAATCGGGATCAGGCCTTTCTCGATATAGCTAACGAAATTCGCAGGGTTGTTGAAAAGCTAAAAAAGTAGGCGTTCAAAAGAAATCTGCGATCGCTGAGCCTGCGGCTCAAGATCAAGCGCTTGAAGGTAGTCGAATACAGCCTCAACAAAATGCAGTGGAAATATATCGTGAAAAAGCCAAGAAGATTTTATATGAAGACTATGGAGATAATGAGCGCAAGCTTCATAGTATATCCTTTAAAACTCTGAATGAATTAAGGATAAAATTAGGCATATCACCTGAGGAAGCTAGTTCTATTGAAGCTGAAATTCTACAGACTTGTCGGGATTATGAAGCAAAAGCACAGAAATATAAACAGATATTAGTTAATATGTTCAGGGATGGAGATACTCTAGATAACAAAGTTCGTAAGAAGTTAAAGCATTTTCAGGATGCTTCAGAACTTGAAAATAAAACTGTAGCGTTAGTATACGTGAATTTAGGAAATGAGCTATCTAGAGAAGGCAAGCCAAACAAAGCGGTCAATTTATTCAAAGAAGCAATTCTTATCAATCGTTACAATCCAGCAGCTCACATGAGTCTAGGTATTCTTCTGTATAAAAAAGGTAAGCAAAAGGAAGCAGTCAAAAGACTTACAATAGCCAGAGACTTGTTCAAAGAGCAAGGCATGACCCAGGAAGCTGAGGGAATTGACGAATTCCTTTCTCAAGAAAGGCTCAGTGATAACGTCTTAGAAAAATTCGTAAAATGGCTGTCATTTTATCGGAAATAACGCTATAACGCTTTATAAAAAGCAAAGTGCCGACATGATGGAAATTGCTAGACTTCTAGCTATTAGACGGCGGAAATAGAAGGTTCGTGCAACCAGGTGCAGCCTGCCTGTTAAACCATCGATATATAAAGGATACAGAGTTCGAGGTCCAATTTTTTAGCGCTCGCTAAAATATAAGTTACATTAATATTTCTCTTTTATCTTCTCAAGAGAAAAAACTTTACCGAAAATGGAAGCTGAAAGGTTTTAATATCTTGCTATCAAAGCATTGTAGCTACGTATTTTATTTTGAAAACATTGCCTAAAATGATTCATTTTAGGCAATGTTTACATAAGCAATTTCGATTAAAAAGGGCTTCAAATGGGGTTGACAAATGTGACATTGTACTAGGCTGCACCATATGACACGAACCTTAGATCTAGGCCTACGATCGAGTACCCTTGTTAGTGTTTGCTTATTTATATATGCAATAAAAGGCCACGCCTACGTTGGTGGTATCCGCTGGCTGACTTCTGAGTAACATGCATAGTGGTCCTAAAATAAATTAAATTAAAGAAAAACACAACAGAATTTTTGTTTTGTTGCGCTCGCCCATGACAATTAACACTTACCCCAAGCTGACCAATGCTGCTACTGATACGGAGTTGATTAGGTTCTGGGTAAGCCAAAAAGCTAGGACTACCCAAAAAACTTATATTACGGTGGCTCGTCAATTCTTGACTTTTGCGGCTAAAGAGTTAAGAGAGATTATGGTGGAAGATATTTTGTTGTGGTTAGAGTCATTTCAGTTAAAGAACGCTTCTCAGAACACGATTAACAATAAGTTAGCAGCTATTAAATCTCTGTTCGGTTTTGGACTAAAAACCGGTTACTTATCGGTCAATCCCGCTTCGATGATTAAAGTGCCCAAACCCAAGGAGTCACTCAATGAAAGAATTTTGATTGATGATGATGTCAAAAGGTTAATTAATGCAGCACGCTCGCCACGCGATCTTTTAATCCTCAAGCTGATCTACATTCTGGGTCTGAGGGTTTCTGAGTTAGTTGGGTTGAATTGGTCGGACTTTAAACCAACCTCAGACAGTGTAGCTGTAACAGTTTTTGGTAAGGGACATAAAACTAGAACCTTGTTAATAAGTCATCAGTTATGGTCGCAGTTGAAGCGGCTGACTAGGAGCGATAAAACTGAAGCTGTTTTTTTATCTAGGTTTGGCAATCGTTTAGATCGTCATGCTATTCACAGGTTAATTAAAAAAGCTGTGGAAATTGCAGGGATTAATCCCCATACTTCGGCTCACTGGCTGCGTCACGCTCATGCTTGCCACAGTCTTAATAATGGTGCGGGAATTGATTTAGTGATGAAGTCTCTAGGTCACAGTTCTTTGGCCGTTACTTCTCGTTATCTCCACGTTCAACCCAGTGAGTGTACGAGCAAGTTTATTGATTTAGACTAGAATTTAGATTAGTAGAACGAGTAAGAAGTAGGGTGAAAGGAAAACAATAAGGAACCCTACGCTTGAGAGTCGATAACTTCTAGAAGTGTTTCGTTAATGACCGATTGATAGCGCGTGCCTCGCCTTTCCGCCTCTGCTTTAGCCCATTCAATAATTTTGGGGTGGAAGAAAATATGAGTCGAGCGATATTTTTCATCCTTACTCTTAGGAGGTCGGCCCATTCGTTTTGATGTAACCGCTTTTGCCGCACTACCTTGCCGCTCACTGATGCTATCGGGAGATACTTTGTTGTGGTTTTTTTCGGTAGGCACAGTGGTTAGAGAAAAAAATTTAAGAGAGTCTTACCTATTAGTGAACTTTTACTGTACAGTAAAAGTATCACGAACATAACGTGAGATCTAATTTTTGGTAGAGCTACCAACCAAAAGCCAGCAGCTACCATGAGAACTCGCAATTCCATGGTAGCACATAGGCTGCTTGGTGAGCTCTCCCATGCAAAAAATAGGAGAGTTACTAAAAACGTGACTACCGCCGTACATTTTCCTCGGTCCGCCGAAGGAAAACGCTTTTGCGAGTTCTTTTCGCATCGATACAACTTTATCGAAGCCGAAGTATCTCAAGAGCATCGCCCCAACTGGCGCCTTGTTCGAGACTATCCGCTAGAGCACAGAAATCTATGGGCTCGGTTTTTAGATCCAAAGAGGTTAATTGGAGTAAGCTTTGGCAGCCTAACTCGATATGTTTTGCTCGATATCGATAGAAATAGTTCTTTTCATCCTGCCAACAATGAAAAAGCATTCCAAGAGCTTCTCGGCGCCTATGAGGATATTGGGCTTAACGAATGCATTGTGTTGCAATCCTCCTGGAGTGAAGGGATTCATGTCTATTTTGTGTTCCCTAAATTGCTCCCTACCTTCAAGGTAGCCCAGACAATAAAACTAACTGCTATTCGTTCGGGGTTTCCTGTAAAAGATGGCACCTTAGAGATCTTTCCTAACACAAAAACCTACAATAAAGAAGATCCAACGCCTTATAAAGCTCATAGGCTACCCTTACAAGCTGGCTCCTATCTGCTCGATAGAAACTTTGTCCCCTACTCTAACAACATCAAGGTTTTTCTCGACCACGTAGAAGAGTCGGCCAAAGGTCAAGACATCGAACTTTTTGAGGCGGCCATCAAAGCGTGTGAAGGCTTAAAGGCCAAACGAAGCATAAAAGGTGATGGCAGCAAAGCAGCAGCCTTTGCAGCCGACCTGAAAGAGCAAATTGAGGAGGGCTGGAGTGATTTTGGGCAAACAAACGATCTACTGCGAATTATTGGGACGTTTGGCAGAGTCTTTCAAGCACTAGGTGGAAGTGCCTTAGCGGAGTATATAGCAACTACGGCCAAATCCCTTGCTGGGTACCAAACGTTTTGCCGCCACCAACATAACATTCATCAACGCGCTCTTGACTGGGCCCGCTGTGTCGAAAAGTTCTACTATCCTTATGGGTCAGAGCCACTTCGCAGTGGCACCTTTGCTGACATGACTAAGAGCCAACCGAAGGAAAATACGGTAAATGAGAACCGGCAAAAAAGTGCTATCGAGAGGATCCAGCAGGGAGTGCTGTACCTAAAAGAAACACTTGCCGAACTTCCCAAACGAGCAGGAGAAATGAAAGAAGCACTTCTAGGCGCTATTAAAAAGCTTTTTGGCGTGCGTCCCTCAGATAAAACTCTCTACCGCTACCGAGAACTCTGGCTTCCAGAGTTTATTTTGCCAACGGAACCAAAAACGCCACAATCGGCACCACAAGCAAAACAAGCGCCCTGCCCCACCCCTGCCCAAAACGAGCCAGAAAAGGACTCCCACAAGACAGGCTCTAATCCCTTATCAGAAGCGGCATCCCAGCAATCTGCCACACCCCCCCTCTATATGAAGGTGGCTATGTGGGCTTCTAGCCAAATATCCTTGGTGTATCGAGGCGCTATTTCTTCTGGGCTTGTTTTTCTAGAAGGAGAAAAAAGAGAACAATTACAATCAATCCATCAAAACGACGAAGTCGTCATTGAAAGTTGTAACCACTCAAGTTTTCTCTTTAATCCAGACAATGAAAATAATCTCTTAGTTTACGTAGTACCAACTAAGACAGAATCCAAATGGATTAACGGAGTAACAGTACGAGCACTAGATCTCATACCAACACAATAGCAGGATAAGCCCTCAATAATTCATAAGGTTTACTTATAGCTTTTAGGCCGCGAGCACCGCCGAAAAACTGATAAGAATAACTTATCATTTCCTGTGATTTTATTCTCAGTGGTCGAAAACCCATTTTCGAGGCTTGAATTAATCAGCTAGTTCTCGATTGATATTAAAGGCCAAATTTTAGCACTTACTTCCAAAATGACTTCGTCGGGGGATTTTTCAATAAATCTGGCCTGACGACTGCGCCAGTCCAAAGTAGATACAAGGTCTGCTAAAACTACCCCATAAGTAGTCATAGATGTTGGTAGAATCACTTCAAAAGCCCATCCTTTAATTTGGCTGGTGATTGGACAAGCCAAAATGAAATGAGACCGACGATTATAGGCCAGAGGAGAAACTACTATTGCTGGTCTTACTCCTGCTTGCTCTCTTCCCGACTGAGGAGTAAAAGAAATTTGGATGATATCACCACGATCTGGTATATATGTCTTTTTGTCTACCACCACTCTTGCCCTTGAGGCTTGCCCCAATCAATTTCGCCGTGAACGTTCTCTTCTGTCATGCCTTCAAGCAGTTTTTCGAGAGTGTATTTTTTTCGGCGTTTGACTGGCTCTATTATTAAGCGATCGCCTTCAGGAATTAATTTAACTTCGGTTTCTTCGGCAAGGGAAAGCGCTTCAGCAATATCTTTAGGAATTCTGACCCCTAAGCTATTGCCCCATTTTCCTATTTTGATTTTTGAATACATTTTGACTATTTTGAGTTTATACTTGGTATATCCCAAGTATATCCAAGAATAGCTCGCTCTTCAATTGTGTTAAATTAAACGTACAGATAACCTGTACATTAATATGTTTCCTATAAATACTAACATTACCACTTACACCCAAGCTAGAGAAAACTTTGCTACTTTGCTAAATGACGTTGAGAATGGCGATAGCATAGCTATAATTCAACGTCGAGGACACAAAGACGTAGCTATGTTAGCTGCTGATGAGCTATCGAGTATCTTAGAAACAATTTATTTGTTGCGATCTCCTAATAATGCTGGTCGTCTATTAGATGCCATAGAAAGGTCTAAGCAGCGAGATTTAACCCCCCAAAATCCTCAAAGCATCGAGGAATTATGCGAGGACTTGGGTATTGAGCAGCAAAAAGAAACCTAAAAAACAAGAACCAGACTCTTCGCCACAACCATTACCTGTTAACCGCTACCCTATTTTTGACCAGCAGTTTCGAGAAGATTTGGGATGGTGGTACAAACAGGACCAGAAAATAGCTTATAAGATTCTCGATCTGGTTTCAGCAACTATGCAAGAGCCATTTTCTGGTATTGTCAAATCCGAACCACTCAAACATTTAGCTTCCGATATTTGGTCGAGACGCATTAATCTGGAGCATCGTCTCGTGTATCGAGTTAGGAATGATCGTATTGATTTTTTGCAAGCTAGATATCATTACTAATAAATATTAGTTGAAAGCAGCATTAATTCAGGTCGATATGACGAATAGCGCCAACAAAGAAGTATATGAAGCGAAGATTCTAGAAACTGCTGGTCAAGAATGCTGAGAGATTAGCAGTAATAGAAGAAAAGCTAGAAACAATAAACGAGGGCTTCGAGAGAGTAGACGCTCGCTTTAACAAACTAGACTCAAAACTTAATTGGTTGTTTGCTGCTGTATTTGCTGTTGCTGCTGGAATTTTGGCAACATTGTATGCACAACCTATATTAACCACTTTAAATCACTAGAAAAAATGACCAATAAAATTTTGTCAAGCGAACAAGAAATTAAACAGGCTTTAAAGCTTGTTAGTGATAGTTGCAAAACCAAAAATGAAATAAGTTATTTTTTATCCAAGCTGGCTGATTTTTCTTATCAACAGTATGGTCGAGGACTTTTAATATTTGATACTACCGAATTTCTCAATCGATTGATTAATTCTCAAATTCTCTTTTCTAGTTTAGAAGAAGTTTTTTCCAGTTTAGACGAATTTTCTATTTCAGAAGAAGTTTTTTCCAGTTTAGACGAATTTGCTAGTTTTATAAGTTATCATCCTTTGAATTTGTGTGTCAAACAAAAAACAGAGCCAAAAATAATAGAAGCGATCGAGCAATACAATCCTCAAGATAATTATGTTTTATCTTTACTTTATAAACACAAAAAACTTGGCGAATTTGTTTCGTTCATTAATGCTTCTCTAGTTTCAAATTGATTACAATCATCATCAATTTATTTATTTCGCGGTTAAGTTTAAAACAATTAATAACCAAGTCTTGTTAATCTTGGTTACTTTTTAGGCAATTAGGCGGATGTGGAATCAAACAAATTTAAATTATTTTAGAGTAAGTTCTAGGTTTTTAAATCAGAGAGAAGCACTATAATTAGTGCTTTTTTTCTTTAATCCTTGTGTTTTCTCTTTACCAACAATTCTTCTTTCTACGAGCGCTAGCAACATTAATAAAATCCTAAAAGCTAACTATCTTTAACTGTAGGCAGCAACATTCGCTCTTCTATCCCATTCCAAGTTTTCTGTGAGACTCGAACTGCTGCTTCTTTGCAATCTATCATTAGCTTATTGGCATTGAAATAATTCTCAAGGCAAATAAATTCTTCTTCAGAGAAATTAATCATTTCTTTGGTAAGGTGAAAACCTTCTAGCATCGTTTGAATTAGCTGGTTAACAAAATCTATATATATTTTTCTTGGTTGATTTTTATCTCGAATTGGTTTTTTTAGCTCTTCTAATTTGTCAAATAAGTCCTTAAAGTTTATGTTTTTATAAACTTTTAAGTCTTTTATTTGTCGAACGTAGTCGGCGGCGGCATCGGCGGCATAGGCGGCAATGGCGGCGGCTCTGACGGCGGCTCTGGCGGCAATGGCGACATCGACGGCTCTGGCGGCTCTGGTGGCATCGGCGGCAATGGCGGCTCTGGCGGCTCTGGCGGCTCTGGTGGCATCGGCGGCATCGGCAGCAATGGCGGCATCGGCGGCAATGGCGGCAATGGCGACTCTGGCGGCTCTGGCGACATCGACGGCATAGGCGGCAATGGCGGCGGCATCGGTGTAGCCAACAGCAAAAGTATAAGCGATCGCCCTTTTACCAACAGGCTTAATATCGGTAGAGGAAGTATCTATTATTTGCTCTACCCAAGCTAATAAACCCTGTAGCTTAGGTGTATTGATGTAAGTTGGGATTTGTTGCTCCATTGCCAAGAGCAAATTGTCTGCTGGTTTTAGCTTAGCTAACAGCAGAAATACCTCTCGCCAACGAGTATCAGTAATATGATTTTCAGCTAACTGTTTTACTAAGCAAGATTCGTTACTTATGTGTTGAGCCGTTAAAAATTCTTGAAAGGTTAGATGAGAAAAAGAGTAAATACCTACTGCTCTTTCTACTAATAATCCATGTTGCTGTTCTATAGTTTTTGGAAGTTGTTTAATCTCTTCAGTAGAAATGTTAGGATGTCCGTTATTTTGAAGAAATTCAACTAAATATTGTTGAATTTCATTATCTTCAAATAAAGCATATTGTTGTTCCTGAAATTTACGAAAAGCAATATATCTCAGAAGTTTTAGTCTATGTGAAATAGACATTCTTCGGTAGATTTCACTACCTGAATCTCGTTCAATACCTCTGTTTATATCCCACGTAGCTAAAAGTAAGTCAATTCCTCTTTTATATAAATCAGAGCGTTTAGATGGAAATATTTTTAAATCACTAAAAACCCAGCAAGTTAAACTTAATAAAATTGGGGTAACAGCTAATTCGGCAATTTGCTTATTATTTGGAGAGTTTAACTTTTCTAAAAACTCTTTTGCTAATTTATTTGATTCTTGAGAATCTAAATTAGTACTAGAAAACCAATTATTGGCAAAGCATTTGACTTGCTCTGTGTTAAAGTCGGCAACTTCAACATACTCAAAATTATCTAAACGATATTCAGTTGTTTGAGTTCGACACGTAATAATAAAGCGATTTTTATAATATTGTTTAGATAATTTAAGAAGATTATCCTGTATGGTTTTTCTTAACTGGCTAGGAACTTCATCCAGTCCATCTAACAAAACTAAAACATTATTTTGCTTTAAGATTTGTTTAGTTTCTTCTTGATTATCTAGCTCCCATTCTTGAGAAATTTCATTAAGTAGATTGAAATTACTAGAATCGTCAATCTCTCTCAATTTAATTAAAATCGGTATGTAATCAGCCAAAAACTCTTCTTTAGAACAAGAGACAGCTATA
>JASJDA010000306.1 GCA_030065755.1 Prochloraceae cyanobacterium
CTGCTGCGAAGCTTGCATGGGGACAACCGCCTCGAGCGGTTGTCCTAAAGGGCGATCCCGCAGGGATCCGCGTAGCGGCGCGGCAGATTAGTCACACAAAAGAAAGATAAGCGTAGCTGATAGGTTTTTCAACAGCAAAATTTCGGCTTTGACGATAATTCTTAAATTATTCGTGTAAATATCAAGGTGGCGATCGATAATAATTAAAAATAACTGTCTCACCAGGGTAAACGCATCTTAATTTAATTGACAAATTTCTGATTTTGTATATCAATTGGTGAGTTTTAAAATGTAGTTTTCTGTGCAAAAAATGATAGCGGTCGCGTAGCGCTGGCTTCGCCAGACCGCAGTCAAAATAAAACAAAATTTTTATTAGCGGGATGTCGATGCGCTTGCGTATCGACATCCCCCCTTCCACAGACTAAACCGTTTAGTCTGTGGAAGGGGGGGGGAGAGAACTGCGTCCTCTCCCCCGTGTATTATTTTTAATTACGATCTGATTGCTGTCGCCAACAAAGTCAAAATTTACGCTAACAAAATGGGTAGCTTAGTAGGCTAAAAGTGTATTTATTTTTTTTTCTTGGGAATCCCTAATTAATAATTAATTACTCTCGAACAAAAATTATTTTAGATATCGGATTTAGTGGCAGAAGTTTTAAGAATTTTAACTAGGTAATCGTTATCCATTGCGGCACGATAACGCTTCATTTTATTGCTATCTTTAGTACTTTTTTCGGTTCTCCCGAACTTTACTTGTAAAACTAACTCGTAAAATCCCAAGTCAAGAAACTTCTTAGTCGAAAATTATCAAAATTTCTAAAGCCATATGCTCTTCTTTTTATCAACTTAAGTTTATTGTTAATTCCCTCTACTACTCCTTGTGTAGTTCTCTCGTCAAAATAGGCAATTATTTCACCTATCCATCTTCTTATAGTTCCGAAACTTTTAGGAAAATATTTAGAGACATCTTTTAACCAATCTGCTATCTTTAATAGTCCTTCGCTCCAATCTTTGCTGGTTTCAAAAATATCTCTTAGTTCTTCTTTTAAGCCGTGCATTTCAGTTAAAATCGGAGCTACTTTTTTAACTTCTTTTAATTTCTCTTTTTCAGGATCATTTAAATCTTTTTCATTTTTTAGCAAGACATATTTACTATTTTTTAATCCCTCTAATATCTTTTCTTTTTTTGATTTGCTTTTAATTTTTTCTGTTTCTCTTTTAATTTTTATTCTAGCAACATCTAATTCATCACTAACTTGTTTCATAACGTGAAATCTATCGGCAACAATTTCAGCTTGAGGCATTAACTTTTCAGCAATACTCTTATAAGATTTCCATAGGTCAATACTTACTTCTTTTATTTTGGATAAAACTTCTGTCCCCCAATCTTCTAAGTATTCTGTGATTTTTTCAGTAGTTCTTTTTTCTATAAGTCCCACCACCTTTCTCTTTTCTAAATCGACCAAGACTACGTAATAGTTTTTTTGCCCTTTGACCACAGCTATTTCATCAATCCCCAACTTATTTAAATTAGTCGGTTTTTGTTTAACTAACTCCTCGCCTAAATCTTTTAACATTGTTTCAATTTCTTGTTCGCTTATATCATTTCTCTTAGCGACATTCAGAATGTCGCTATTTAAAACTTCTTCAATAATTTTCCTAACAAATCTTTTGGTATATTTTCTTCTTTCTCTGACAAATTCTAGATCTTCACTAAACTTTTTGCTACAATGAGAACATCGGAGTAACCGACGATTGACCTTTAAATAAACTTGTTGTTCTCCAAAAGATAAATCTCTAACAGTAATCAAATTATTTTGATGCAATAAAAACTCAGTTGTCTTTCCACATCGTGGACAAATTGTTTGTTTTTTAGTATTTTTTAAAGATAAAAATATTCCGATATTTTCAATTATTCGATAATCTATAACTTTCATTCCTGATAATTTTAGAAGTTGATTCATTAAATGAAGTTCCACACTAGATGCCATTTTTATTATTAATTCAACAAAATTCAGTTTTTTATCAATAACAATAAAGCATATTAATCCCTAGAAATCAATCGAGGTTGCGTATTCGACCCGATCGCGGTTGTTCCGCCTCGCGCCGCTACGCGGATCTCGAAGAGATCGCGGTTGTTCCGTCTCGATCGCAGTTGTCTCGCCTCGATCGCAGTTGTCTCGCCTCGATCGCAGTTGTCCGTCTCGATCGCAGCTGTCCCGTCTCGATCGCAGTTCTCCTGTCTCGATCGCAGTTCTCCTGTCTCGATCGCAGTTCTCCCGTCTCGATCGCAGTTATTCCGTCTCGATCGCAGTTATTCCGTCTCGATCGCAGTTATTCCGTCTCGATCGCAGTTGTCCGTCTCGATCGCAGTTGTCTCGCCTCGATCGCAGTTGTCCGTCTCGATCGCAGTTGTCCGTCTCGATCGCAGCTGTCCCCTCTCGCGCCGCTACGCGGATCCCGTAGGGATCGCTTTTCTACCACCCCGCTCAGCTTTCGTGCTGCGAGAGCCAGACCGCAGAACACGAGAAATTTACACCTGGAAAATCTTACCTACTCTACTTTTCTAACTTCACGGGTTTAACACTAAACCGTTTAGTCAGCAAGAGGGCGAGAGTAGCGATACGCAAGCGCATCGCTACTCTCGCAATTACTATCAGTTTTGCAAGTAAAGTTCGGGAGAACCAGAAAAGCTGCTTTTTCTGATAGTTAAGCTTTTTTAGAAAAAAATTGTTAAGTTTAGTGGTGATTTTTTGGTCACCATGGCTAGTTTAACAGTCCATCAACACGCCAGCACTGCGGAGGTATAGCCCCGACTCCCTTTGATTTCAGTCTTTCTAGCTTCGTCGAACTCACGTTCAATTAAAGCGGGAAAAAGTCGAAGATGAAAGAAAAAAAGCTGGTCGTTTTATCTTAGCTACCAATGTTTTAGAGAATTTAACTCCTTCTGAAATTCTGACCAGATACAAAGGACAACAATCTTGTGAAAGTTGATTTAAATTCCTTAAAGATCCATTATTTTTTGCCGATTCTGTCTTTCTAAAAAATCCATCAAGAATAGAAGCTATGGCCATGCTAATGGGATTATCTCTATTAGTTTATACCTTGGGTCAAAGACAACTTAGAGCTAACTTAAAACAGAACAATACAAAGGTAAAAAACAATACGGGAAAACTAACAGATCGACCTACTCTCCGCTGGATATTCCAGTGTTTTCAAGGTATTCATGTAGTTATCATAAACGGAGTAAAACAAATTGCCAACTTAACTGATTCCCGATTAACAACTATTAATAATTTCTCTAAATCTTGCCAAAAATACTATATTTTATCTGGTTAATTAATTGCGAGCTAATCTTTATAAACAAAGCTCGTTAACGCCAAAATTATTGAATTTTTTATTTCTTTCGCCTCCAGCGAAACTGCTTTATTTAAATTGTCATAACTACCTGTCCAAAATTAATTGGACATTCTTCAGACCCCAAAATCCTTGCCCTGTCAATAACCTACCGCAATAAGAATGTCCAATTTATTTTGTACGACTACTTACTTCTTTTTCATACTAAACGGTTTAGTCGCACAAGGGGTGGGTATACGCTGCGCGCATACCCACTATTATTTTTGTTTTCAGGGGTATACTTCGACAACACTACATAAAGACTCGCGGGAAAAGGGTTGGAGAGTATCCAATGGGAATAAATTTGCCAAATCCTCCTTTATTTTAGATTGGGAATCTGGAAAAATTACCTGTCCCAATCAGATCACTTTACCATTTCGCTCTGGCGGCAAAGTCCAGTTTCCTGCCAATACCTGTCTCAGTTGCCCCAAGAGAAAAAAGTGTACCACCAGCAAGAAAGGACGCAGCATTTCTATTCATCCTGATGAGAAGTTTATTGCTGAACTTCGGGAACGTCAATTAACTCCGACGGGTCGGGCCAAACTACGAGAACGAGTGGCGGTTGAACATAGCCTCTCTCACATTGGACGTTGGCAAGGGGATAAAGCTCGATACCTGGGAATCCGCAAAAATCTCTTTGATTTACGTCGCACAGCAGTTGTTCATAACCTTCACGTCTTGGCTAGAATGTTTGTCAACGAAAAAAGCTCTGCGACAAACTGAGCGAGGGAGGAATTTACCCAGAATTTTCATCAATCCAAATTGAGTTCGGCAGCAATCCGAATAAAATTCCCAAAAAGTTTCAATAGTAGTTGCGGGGATGTGGATGCGCTTGCGTATCCACATCCCCCCTCTTACGAACTAAACCGTTTAGTTCGTAAGAGGGGGGGGAGAGAACTGCGTCCTCTCCCCCGTGTATTATTTTTAGTCATTTTCTACTTGGTTCAACAGTACATCAGTCCTGCTTTTTGATTACTGAATCGGTGTTCTAGAAAATTACTCCGAAAAGTTGGTCCAGGAATGTTATTAATGTGGGACAGAGGATTACATTCTTTTAAAATGGTTTATACCACTTTAAAACAAAAATGTCACCTTCTCGGTCGCATTCCAGCTCATGTTAAATTTGAAGTTATTAAAGTTTTACCAGATGGTTCGTATTTATCAAAAATTTATCCAGACCGTCAATCTAAAAAGAAGGGTGCCCAACCTATTCAAATCCGTGTAATTGAATATAAAATAATTGAAGATGGGGTTGAAAAAGTTTATCGTCTTATTACTGACTTATTCGATGTGGCTATGTTTCCAGCTTTATTGCTTGCAAAAGAATATCATTGTCGTTGGGAAGCGGAAAACACTTTAGATGAATTAAAAACTCATCTCAACGGCCGTAAAACATTAATTCGTTCTAAGAATCCTCGGGAAGTTATCCAAGAAATTTATGGTTGGTTGCTAGCTCATTATTGTCTTAGAGTAATGATGTTTCGAGCTGCCGAGACTGCAAAAATGCCTCCTTTACAATTAGGATTTACTGGAACTCTTAAAGTAATTCGTCGCGCTATCCCTCTGTTTCAACAAGCTAAATCTGAACAAATTAATTTATTTTATAGTTGGTTCATTGCCGAAATTTTAGACAATAAAATTCCTGCTAGAACGGGAAGAGTTAATCCTCGAGTTGTGAAGAAACCTCGCTCCAAATTCAAGAGTGCTAAAGTATTTCATCGAGGTCATGGAACTCAGTTACAGCAATTAAATTTCCAGATTGGTCGAGCTGCTTAACATCTATTTTATTTCTATTCTATTAATTATCTCAAAATTTTTATCCGCTCTACGCTAAACTAAGCGCGAAGAGATTGTCTTCTAGTTGGTCCCTATTTTAAGGAATCATTTTTTTACTGCTTCCCCGACCCCTTTGGCGCTCCTATTGACACTCTAGTCTTCGTTTTAGTTCGCAAACGTCATGACTTTGTTGGCGAAAGCAATCAGATCGTAATCAAGCATAAGACACAGGGGGAGAGGACGCAGTTCTCTCCCCCCCCTAGCAGCTAAACTAAACCGTACGGTTTGACTGCAAGAGTAATAACCAGAATGTTTGATAATGTCAGGAGTCAAGCCCATGTAATACATGGAACGGGGTGGATGGTCAGCCGAATGACAGCAGTTCAAGAAGGGGCTAAAGCAGCAAAACGAGAGGGAGTAGTACCAAAAGTATAAGCATCTGTCCACCATTGCCAAATTCGAACCCTATTAAGGGCGCAGGCCGTAACAATATGCTGTAATCGAGTTTTGGGAAAGCCTCGGTAACGGCAGCGACGTAATCCAAAAGTTCTTGTGCCGTAGAGATTTAGTTCCTTCTATACCAGCTCTCTTTGCATATTGTTTTTTAAAGTCTTTTGTTTTTTGTCTAGCTCTGGCTTTAACAAGAGTGAGATGAAATTCTTCAGATCTTAAAGTCAGAGTTCTATATCCACATTTGGCTTTGGTACAATCACTTTGAGAGGGACAATTTTGGCAATCAGCTTTTTGAAAAGCCACCTGAATAACGGGTTGTTGATAACGATTAAATCTAGGTTTCCAAGTAGCAGAAAGTTTCCCTTTAGGACAGCAGACCAGTTTATTTTCCCAATTAATTTGGAAATCAGTTAATGCAAAACCTTTTCCAGCTCGGGCTTGCCATTGAGAATCCTCTGGTGCTGGGCCAATTAAATCAATTTGATAATTTTTATTAGAAGTAACAAGTAGTTCAGAATCTATATAACCAGCATCGACACTCATGATGAGATGGGGATAAATTTTGAGCGCTTAAAGACCCGTGAAGATTTTCCATGATTTCATGATCTTTATTAGTGCTGGATGTAGTTTCAACATAAGTAATTAAATGGGGAGAATCTTCATCACAAGTTTCTGACAAATGAACTTTATATCCAGTCCATTCACGAGTACGTTTATTTCCCATTCTGGCATCAAAGTCATAAGGCGAGTTAATTAAAATAGCTCCAGGTGGACAATTAGACGCTTCTCTCAGTTGAAGTACACCATTATCTACATAAAATTGTTGAATCCATACTCGTCGCTCCCATCTCTACCGATTCAAGGTGACGTAACCATTCTAACTCTGAATTTGACCAGATAATATCCAATAAATAGCTCCCATCATTTCCCATCATCACAGCCAGTTGCGATCGTTCTTTTTTAGAAGCAGGTAAACGACTTTCTTGAAATCGTTGACCGTAACGAGAATACCAATCATCATCAGGAACGACTTGTTTTAACCAATCAGGAGCAACAGCCGCGAGCGAATTTAAGGCACAGCGAAGAGTTTCACCGATATTTTCCAGACGACCTAGAACTCTAATAGCAGCTAGAATATGTGTTGAGTCAGTTCTTTGTTTTTGAGGAGATTTTAAAAGTCCTTTTTCTTTGAAAACAGAGAGCATTTGTTCAAATAACTTTTGCTCCAATCCTCCTTCAATTAGGCGAGTACGAAACTCACTCAACACGGAAAAATTCTTACCTGAATCAGTCAATTCTAACGATAAAGCATATTTCCAATCAAGGCGACCACGAACCGCATCTGCTGCTTGTCTATCAGTTAATCCCTCGACAAACTGCATAATAGTAATTAAAGCTAATCTCCAAGGAGCAAAAGCTGGTTGTCCTTGTAAAGAGAAGAGAGTAGAAAAACAATCATCATCGTAAAAAACTCCTAATTCATCCCTCATTTTTAAATAAATATTGCCTTTGGGAAAAGCTGCTTGAGCTACCCGAATCGTCTCAGGGGGAATGTCGGCTATTTTTTGAGGATGAAGGGACATAACACTTCATTAGAAATGAGAATTAAATTAGTTAAAATTATACCAGGTATTACACGGAATTTTCCTTCCTTTTCTATCCAAGTATTACAGGTAAAAATGACTACATCTAAGTTACCTCAACCTCGGACACAAGAGCGGAAGATTTACCCTTAAATCTCATCAGAAAAGAAAAATGAGAAGTCTTCGTTTGACCGACGCGACCTGGTCAAAAATAGGAGAAATTGCTCAATCACGAGGTATTACACGGGCAGATTTGATTGAAGATTTAGTAGAAACAGGAATAATTTCTCAAAATCCTGGTCTCAAAATTTATCTAACTCGTTCTCAAATTCTAGCTGAAATCGAACAAGTCATGAACAGTATTTTAGAGGACCCCAATGTCACGAGAAAAGGCAAAGATAAAGGAGCCGTTAAACGAACCTTGGAAGCGTTACAAAAATCTTTTTGTCTCAGGTCAGAAATTCGTACTGATTAGACTGCTCGGTTTAGTTTGGCAGACCCAGAACTATTTTAAGTATAAAAACTTATCATTTCTCAACTTGTCTTATGCTTGCTTACTATCTGATTGCTTTCGCCAACAAAGTCACGTCATTCGCGAACTAACTCTCAACCCTCTCCTTAACCGAGCAGTATTGCGTCCCGATCGCATCAACGAGAAATTTACACCTGGAATTTTTTTGCTATTAATTTTTTGTATTGGGGGGTTGATGGCGTGTAAATGGGGTGTTGATGGGGTGTTGATGGCGTGTAAAAAATCCCGTTCGAAGGGTCAAATTGATGTTTTAATACCAATTTCGGAAAATCCCACTACAGATGGTTATTTAATCTACGTCAATACAAACTAAACCGTTTAGTAGCGCAGTGGGGGAGCGATGCCGACACGCAAGCGCATCGGCATCGCGTCAACTGGTATTGACTGCAGGGTAAACGGTTTAAGATATTATTCGTCAATATTTCAGGAATTAACTGATAATAACTCTCTCGTAATTCTTACTCTATATTTATTATTTTAGTTCGCTCGAATAATAAGATAGCTTAAACTAAAAGAATATAAATTATTATGGAAACGCCAAATGTCAGGAGTTGTTAAAATTGAAATAAGTGAATCGGTAGATACTCTCAAAAAACTTTTAATAAAAGCCCGTACAGCTCAAGAAAAAGAAAAAATTCAAGCTATTTATTGGTTAAAAAACAAGAAATTTCTCACAGTAAAAAAAATTGCTATGATGTTAGGGCGTCACCGTGTAACAGTACAAACTTGGTTGCGTAAGTATCGTGATGGCGGACTCAATCTTTTATTAGGATTAACTCCAAAAAAAAAACAAGGTAGACCCAGCTTAATTACAAAAAATGTAGTCGAAAAATTAAAAAAGGAGTTAAACAATCCTCAAGGATTCCAAAGTTATGGTGAAATTCAATCCTGGTTAAAAACTTGTTTTGATATTAATATAGCCTATCGAACATTACACGATCTAGTGAGATATAAGTTAAAACCAAAATTAAAAGTTTTCCGCCCTGTACATATAAAACAAAATAAAAAAGCCAAAGAAGATTTTAAAAAAGAATTACCATCTCAGTTACAAACTCGGATTAACTCTATTAATAAATATTCAGAAAAACCATTGCTAATTCGCTATTGGTGTCAAGATGAAACTAGAATTGGACTAAAAACTATCACCGGTAAACTTATTACTGCTTGTGGAGTTAAACCTGTTGGCTTATATCAATGGTTATTTGAATATTTATGGCTTTATGGTTTAGTTGAACCTAAAACAGGAAATTCATTTTTTTATGAGTTTAGCCATTTAGATACCCCTTGCTTCGAGAAATTTTTAGAGCTTTTTTCTTCATCGTATCCTGACGAAATTCATATCATTCAATTAGATAACGGACGAGCACATTTAGGTTTAGATTTATCTCTTCCTGACAATATTATTTTATTATTTCAACCGCCATATTGTCCTGAAGTTAATCCCATTGAAAGATTTTGGAAAGAAGTCAAAAAATCCCTGAAGAACAAAGTTTTCAATAACTTAAATTTTTTACGAAAAAAACTAGCTAATACATTAGCTGAATTCAGCCAAAAAGATATCGCTTCTATTACAGGATATGGTTTTATCCTTGAGGCATTATCTGAAGTAGGAATTTAGGATAGCAATTAACAATACAAATTAAGATAAATTATAGGGATTTATTATCAGTTAATTCCTATAATATTGACGAATAATATATTTTAAATTATCGAGAAATTACCGTTTCCCCTAATGTCAAAAGCAGTTGCCGTGATGCCGACGCGCTTGCGTGTCGGCATCACCTCCTAGGGACAACTAAACGGTTTAGTTTGAAGCAGATTAAATAGCCATCTGTAGTGGGATTTTCCGAAATTGGTATAAGAAAATTGAGCTCCTTCAACTTCTTTAGAAAAAGCTTCTTTGCGTTTAGCCATTATGGATTGACCAAAGACTGATTTAACCCAATTATTAAGAGTATTAGTATCAATAGAATGCATCGCTTCAAGTATCTTATCTGGAGTTAATTTAGTAGTGAATAAAAATAGAGATAAAACCATTTCATTTATCTCAGAATAGGGTGCGGTCGAAGACAGGGTTTTATATTTACTGAAGAGAGATTCAATAATGTCAGACAAAGCTGGAAAAACTTTATATTTAGGGATCTTTTTAGTTTCATTAATTAAGTAGTTGTTGACTTTTTCAATACAGGAGTTTGTCCAAGAAATATCAGGAAATTTTTGAGATAAAATCAGCCAGTCTCGAAGAGAATTTCGATGTAGCTTCTGTTTATTTAAGAGCTCTTTAGCAGCTTAAAAAACTGAGAGAACTTCATCATAAAGAGAAAGTTCTTGTTTGTAATCTAATGGAAGTCTAAGCCATCAAGAGTAGATCGAGGAAGCTGTTTTAAGCGGTAGCTTCTCTTTTTCTTTTTTCTTCAAGTGCTTTGGCGATCGCAGCTCTAACAAAATTAGATCTTTCTTGAGCAGACATTTGCATTAATTCTTCGTGGATATCTTGTTCTAATCTCACTTGAAG
>JASJDA010000044.1 GCA_030065755.1 Prochloraceae cyanobacterium
TAGAGTTTGTCCGAGCTAGGAAAATACTCGGAAGTCTGTACCAAGATTAAGCTCTAATGACCTATTCAACACTTACGTTGTCAAGCTGAATCTCGACAATCTAAGACCATAATCGCGAGATTTGGTCTTAGTAGTTGAATTGTTTCATTATTTATGATGCTTCCCTCGCATCAACGAAGGAAGCAACCAACAGGGCTTCGTTAGTTAATTTTGAAGAGAGATTTTCAGACTATTAGGTTCTCCTAAATTACCTTCTAAGACAACTCCTCTAGAATTAGCATTGAGATGGCGCAAAATCTTGTAAATTGATTCTATTTGCTCTCGTGCTTCGGCTTTTTGCCCTAACTCAGATAAAGATAAAGGGGAATCTGCTTGTTTTAGCACCTGCATTACCTTTTTTTGCAACTCCAACACCGATGCAGCAGCTTTTTTACCTGCTTCCACACCTGGCTGATGGTAAGCGTTGATATTAACTAAAGAAGCGTATAAACCCACTGCGCGCTCGTAAAGAGCAATTAAAGCTCCTACAGTAAAAGGAGTTACCTCTGGAATAGTCACAGTAATCGAATCCCGTTGATTTTCATATAAAGCTTGGCGACTACCCTGTATGTAACCAGAGAGAAAATCTCCTGATGTTATTCCAGGTTCGATTTCTACTGTTTTTCCAACTCGATCTTTCAAGACTTCAATAAAAGTGACGAAGAAGTTGGGAATACCTTCTCTTAACTGCTGGACGTAGGCGTGTTGGTCGGTAGACCCTTTATTCCCATAAACAGCAATTCCCTGATGGACTACATTACCGTCGAGATCTTTTTCTTTACCCAAAGATTCCATGACCAACTGCTGGAGATAGCGACTAAATAGCAACAGGCTGTCTTGATATGGTAAAACGACCATATCTTTTTCCCCTTTACCGTTCCCTGCATAGTACCAAGACATTGCTAATAAGGCTGCGGGGTTGGTTTTGAGGTCGTGCTTTCGGGTGAGATCGTCCATGGCTTTAGCGCCGTCTAGCATCCCTTGGATGTCGATCCCTTGTAAAGCTGCATCTACTAAACCAACCGCTGACATTTCTGAGGTGCGTCCTCCTACCCAATCGTGCATGGGAAAGGTTGTCAACCAGCCTTCAGACTTAGCTTGAGCTTCTAATTTGGAGTTTTCGCCAGTAATTGCTATTGCGTGAGAGGCAAAGTCAATATTTTGAGCTTTATAAGCTGCTTTTGCCTCTATCATTCCGTTACGGGTTTCAGGAGTGCCGCCAGACTTAGAGATAACAATGGCTAGAGTAGTTTTGAGCCGATCGCCTATTTTGGCTATTGTGCGATCGATTCCGTTGGTATCGGTATTGTCAACAAAATGAATCTCTAGAGGTGGATCGAGAGGCGCTAAAGCTTCGGCGACAAATTGAGGACCGAGAGCAGATCCGCCTATTCCGATAGAGAGTATGTCTGTAAATTTTTCTGCCCCAGGAGGATGTATTTCGCCACTGCGAACTTTGCTGGTAAAGTTTTCGATCTTTTGTATATTTTCGACTATTTCTTTTTTTAGTTCTGGGGTAGGAGCTAAGTCTGGGTTGCGCAACCAGTAGTGACCTACCATGCGATCTTCGTCTGGGTTGGCGATCGCTCCTTTTTCTAAAGCATCCATGTCTTTGAAAGCCTTTTCAAACTTCGGCTTCATTTGTTCGACAAATGCTTCGTCAAAGCCCATTCGACTCACGTCAAGGTAAAATCCCAGTTCTTTGTCGTAATACAGCCAGTCTTGGTAGCGTTGCCAAAGTGCAGCAGTATCCATATGCATATATTTTTTCCAGCTCTTGTTCAGTTTAGATATCTTTGCCCTAGAAAGCTTTTAGTTTTTAGTTTTTCTTGAGTTTCCTCCCTTTATTTCAGCAAAGCAGGAGTGTGATTACTCACCAACCCGCCTCCTTAAAGAACCAAAGCTTACTGCGTTTATTTTGTTGAATAAAGAATAATTAATGTGAGCGGGTCAGTGTAGACTAGAGTATGCTTATCAATCGAGAAAAATAATGAGTAAGCTTCGTAACTTCTTAATTGGTGCTGGTATAGCTACAGTTGGTGCTATTGGGACAAAGGTTGCTGTGGATTATTTTCGCAAGCGGAAAGAAGAAGAACAACTTGAAGAAGCAGAAGAAGAAGTGGTAGAAGAAGCCGCTGAACCAGCTGTCGCTCCTGCAACTCTCTCTGAAGAAGATGACGTGGATCCGGAGACTATTTCTTCTGAAGAGGTTGCCTATGTTACTGTAGAACCTAGTTCTGTCCAAGATTTTTTGGACAGAAGCTTCGGCAATCCTGGTCGTTACGTCCCTACTCGTCCTCCTAAAGTTTTTGACTATCAGGGACAACAGTATATGGTTATTTGGGCTTATGACAACAACAAAGAAAAAAACCAAATGCTAGCTTTTATCTATACAGATGAGGGTCGTAAAATGATAGGTAGCGTTGGTTACACTGGTGAAGCTACTGACTATAATATCAATATGGAAGAGACTCCTTTTGCTGTTGAGATTAATGAGGAGCAATTTACTTCCGGTCAAGGAGAAACTGATGGAACAGACGAAGTGGATTTTGTCTTAGCCAGCTAGGGCTTAACTAATAATTTTGCCGGCTATATCTAAAGAATACAGCCTTTACCTGCCTAAAATTAATACCCTGCTTCTTTAGATCTTGGTATAAGAAGAATTGAGAGGCAAGGTATTATAAAACTTACATTTTCCCCTTGTTCGTCGGGATTAATTAACTGGAACTAAATTATTAACTGCTAATTAATCCTGTTTCCTATCTGCTAAGCAGATACGTGCTTCTCGCGCCATTTTCTTAAATCTTGCGCCCAATTGTAAGCTTTTTCGATATATTCTCTAGCTTTAGAGCGATACTCTTGTTCGGGTAGTAAAGCTTCCCACTGTCTGACTTGATCGCTTTGAAGCAATACTTTTTCTACTTCTTCCTTATTAGTAGGAGATTCAGCTAAAACTCTAAGAGCTACTTCTACATCTACTTCCCAAGTATCTATTTCTTTAGTTGGACTATCTTTAAAATCAGGAGATTGTTTAACTTCCTGTTGTAATTTCTGATATTTCTGTCTGTATAGTTTTTGTTGTAATTCTAGTAGTTGCTCTTTAGAAGTAGCTACCTCTAAGTCTTTTAATGAAGTACTCTGTACTGCAACGTCTTGATAATTAATGTCATCAGATTCAATAGAACCACGATCGCTGCGACCAATAACTGGCTCGTATTCTTCTTCATCGAGCTCTAGGTTGTGGTCGGAATCGAACTCCCCATGAGCTATTTCATGTTCTTCTTCAGCATACCTTTGCCCTGATGCTGCTATGTGGTTCTCTTCACCCTCCGCTGCTTCAGATTCATTAGTATCGCTATACTTAATGGATTTACCCGTTCCCACAAGCACTGCTAAACCCGTAACGGCTAGAACAACCAAAAAGCTTATTTGTATAACTTCTTGAGGAATAACAGGACCTCCTTCGTCCTTCCCTGAGGGTGCTGCATTTGCTCGTGGACCTGCACCGAAAAGCAATAAGCTAAAAATCGTTACTGCTAATAACTTTATAGATCGCTTAGTCATCTGATTTAATCTCTGCTATGTCTTCTATTAAAATTGTATCAAGCCATGCTTGTAGCACCACCTCTTAACGGGGAAGTGCTTCTTTTAGCCAAAACTATAGATTAATAAAGCAGTTGGCCTTAATTTTAGAACCTACTGTCCTTCTTAGAAACTTTATTTTAATTTAAAATAAAGTTTAAGTCAAGGTGAAAAATCAAACCTTCGTGTTATAGTTACTATTCATTTAATTATTTTAGATTCTAATTTCCCCACCTCCAAAAAATAATAGTAGAAAAATGTAAATGGGGCTAATCATTAAATTTAGCTATCGTTAATTGTCTGAGTTATTAGATATTATTACCTGTTCGACGATCGGCTGCTTTAGTGAGAATTGATTCGGCAAAAGCGATCGCAGAGGAAGCAGAATGTCCTGCTGTAAGTTGAGCTAGTTCTTCTCGTCTAGTGTCGCGATCGTCTAAGATTGTTACGCGAAGTACCGTGCGAATTTGTGAAGAATTTAAGTTACCATTTTGCTGTTGCAAAGAAGGATCGATAATTTGCTTGTCAACTCGAAAATGAGTGTCAGCCATAGCCGCAACTAAAGGTTGATGAGTTACACATAAAATTTGATGTTTTTGAGAAAGTTGATGTAATTTTTCTGCGATCGCACCGGCTACTTTTCCCGAAACTCCTGCATCAATTTCATCAAATACTAGGGTTTTTGCGTCTCGATCTGAGTTAGAAAAACAAGCTTTCAGAGCTAGCAAAAAGCGGCTCATTTCTCCTCCAGAAGCAGTAAGGGAAATGGGTTGTATCTTTTCTCCTGGATTGGGACTAAAATAATAGACGATTCGGTCTGTCCCAGCAGCATTAACGTCAGTTGGAGTAAGGCGACATTCAAATATTACCTTATCCATTGCCAAAGGTTTAAGTTGCTCTACTAATTGAATTTCTAGCCGTTTTGCTGCCTTTTCTCTTAGTTGAGTTAAAATAGCACATTCTCGGTCTAGAGTTTTGCGAACTTCCAAATATTCTCTTTCTAATTTTTCTAGAGATTGACCGCTGTCATTAAGTTCTTCCCACTCTTGTTTCACTCTCTCGTAGTAGGTGATTGCTTCTGCCAAAGTTGGTCCGTATTTACGACTTATTTGCTTGAGCAAAGCAATTCTCGATTCGACTTGTTCGAGGCGCTCTGGATCTGCTTGCAATCCGTCTCCATAAGCATTTATTTGATGCCCTACCTCTATTACTTGAGCGATCGCCGTCCTCACTATTTCTAATAACGGCTCTATTTCTTTATCATAATTTACCATATCTGTCAAAATAGATTCAGCTCTTGCCAGGAGATCGGCAGCGGCTAACTCTTCAGTGTCATTTTGATAGAGAGCTTGATAAGCTTGGTAAGTCAGCTGTTGAAGTTGAACTACGTGAGAAAGGCGATCGAGTTCGATTTCTAGTTTTGGTAGTTCCTCCGCTTCTGACAGCTCTGCTGCAAGTAATTCTTTAATCTGATATTCTAATAGATCTAGTCTTTGTAAGCGTTCTTGTTCTGTGCGACGGCGTTTGTCTAGACTTTGGCTAATATTTTGATAAGACTCATAAGCAGATGCAACCAGTTTTCGTTGTTTAATTAAACCAATTCCAGCATATGAGTCCAATAATTCTCGTTGTTTTACGGGAATCATCAGATCTACAGTTTGCCCTTGAGCGGTAATTTCAACCAAGCGGGTGCGTAATTGTTCTATTAATTGACGATTAACAAGTACCCCATTTACCCTAGAACGAGATCTCAGACTCCCTTTAGTTATACTCAGTTCCCGACTGCAAACAACACTATCTTCATCAAGAAGTTCAATTTCATGCTTGACAAGCCAATTTTTCACAGCCCGATCGACTCCGAAAGTAGCTTCTACTAATGCTCTAGTTGAACCCGTGCGAATCATGCGGCTATTTGCCTTACCACCCAAGGCAATATCTATCGCATCGAGAATAATTGACTTGCCAGCACCAGTTTCCCCAGTCAGAACATTTAAACCTTTGCCAAACTCTAATTCTAGATCGTCAACTAAGGCAAAATTTTTAATCCGCAAAATAAAGAGCATGAAAAAAACTCGATAAGCTAATTAAATAAACTCAATTGCTGCAAAATTGTTACAATTATTTACATGGGAATCCCTACCATCACCTCCAAAACCTATGCCTCAACCAACATTATCCCTAGATTCACTGCCAGAACAAGTAAGCTTAAACTCTCAGTCACAACTAATATCCGAAAGATATAGAGAAGAATCCGTAAGTGACGCCATTCCCGATAACTGGCGCTACGATCCAGAAGCAATTAACGACTATTATCGACAGCGTCCTATAGAAGTTATTGGACGATTTTTCAAAATTATTATCCCCTTCATAATATTTGTTGTAAGTCTGCGATGGGACAAAATTACAGGTAAATCGGCACAACATGAGAAGCGTCGAGCAATTCAGCTAAGAGAAATTTTAACTGAGCTCGGCCCAGCTTACATTAAAATCGGGCAAGCACTTTCAACCCGACCCGATCTAGTCGCTCCTACCTATCTTGAAGAATTAACTCAACTCCAAGATCAGCTACCTGCTTTTCCCAACGAAATAGCCTATCGCTTTATTGAAGAAGAATTAGGTTTGCCTCCCGAACAAATCTATGTGGAATTATCTCCTAAACCTATAGCAGCAGCATCTTTGGGACAAGTATATAAAGGCAGGCTAAAAACAGGGGAAACCGTAGCAGTAAAAGTCCAGCGTCCCGATCTGTGGCGGCGCATTACCTTAGACATTTATATTATGCGCGGCCTTGCTAAGTTGGTGCAAAATAGGGTCAAGCGAGTGCGATCGAACTTAGTTGCTATTACTGATGAATTAGCAGCCCGTATTTTTGAAGAAATGAATTATCTTCAAGAAGCACGCAACGCCGAACAATTTGCCGAATTTTACGGTCACATGAGTGAAATTTACGTGCCCAGTATTTATTGGCAATATACAGGTCGGCGCGTCCTGACAATGGAATGGATAACGGGGACGAAGTTAACAAATATCAAAGAAGTTGAAGCACAAGGCATAGACGCAACCCATTTAGTGGAAGTTGGAGTGGAGTGTTCCTTGCGCCAATTGCTCGAATATGGATTTTTTCACGCCGATCCCCATCCAGGAAACCTCTTAGCCATGCCCGACGGCAGACTCGCCTATTTGGATTTTGGCATGATGAGCAATATTAAACCATATCAGCGCTACGGTTTAATTCAAGCGGTGGTGCATCTAGTTAATCGCGACTTTGAAGCACTAGCTCAAGATTATGTCATGCTAGAGTTTCTCAGTCCCCAGACTGACTTAACGCCAATTATTCCAGCTCTAGGAGGTGTATTTGATAATGCGTTGGGTGCTACTGTAGCAGAATTAAATTTTAAGAGCATTACCGACCAAATGTCGGCTATTATGTATGAATTTCCCTTCAAAGTTCCTGCATATTATGCTCTAATTATTCGTTCTATGGTGACTTTGGAAGGAATTGCGATTAATATCGACCCCAAGTTTAAAGTTCTTAGCAAGGCTTATCCATATATAGCTAAGCGATTGCTCACAGATCCCTCACAAGAGTTGCGCACCTCCTTGCGCGATCTGCTCTTTAAAGACGATAGCTTCCGTTGGAATCGCTTAGCAAATTTGCTACGCAATGCCCGCATGTCTCAAGATTATGATTTTGATAAAATACTCAATCAAGCCTTAGATTATCTTCTTTCCGATAGGGGTGCTTTGATTCGAGAAAAAGTAGTAGATGAAGTCGTTAACGCTGTCGATCTATTGGGGCGCAGAAGTTGGTTTAATTTCTCTACTTTAGTACGAGAGCAAGTAGGTTTAGCTGTTAACGAAACGCCACCTGAATTGAGAGATAATTCTCAAAACTTAGAACAAATAAAAAATATTTGGGAAATTTTGCAAGATACTCCTGGTTTCGATCCGACCGCTGTTATCTCCCTAATTCCTCAAATAGTGACTAAGGCAGAAACCCAACAAATGGGACAAAACATCGCTCGAGGATTAGGGCAAAAAATAGCCGCTCGTTTGATTCGCAATCTTTTATTAGAAGAAAAATCTCCTTCAAATGGCTCTGGAAGAATAGAATCTTCGAGGCTCTCTCTACCTTCAGCATTCTAGGTTATGGGGTAGCACGACAGGCGATCGGTTTAAGCTGAGTCGATTGATGAGTACTCGCTCAACCCAATATATAACATGGCTGACTTCGGAGTTTAATATCCTCGTTTCTGAGAAAGCGAGGATTATTAATTTTATGGCTCGATTGACTCCAGACACAAATCTTTCCTCTTCGAGTGCCTAAAGTCGAGGCGGTCTCGATCGCCAAAGCCCAAAAAATATTGACAAAATAACGATCGTATGTATGCCAAAAAATCAGCATAATTCCATTAAATAAATATAAAAAATTATGCCCTCAAAGCATAAAAACTAAAAACAATTTAAAAAATGTTGAAAATTATCTTAAGATTAACAAATAAGAGAATCAATTTATTGATAACTCAATTTTCTAAGAAACACAGATAGATTAGGAGTAAATCTATGGCGCTCGTACCAATGCGGCTGCTTTTAGACCACGCAGCAGAGAACGGATATGGCATTCCTGCATATAACGTCAATAATATGGAACAAATCCTGTCGATTATGCAGGCTGCTGAGGAAGCAGATAGCCCCGTAATTTTACAAGCTTCTCGCGGCGCTCGCAAATATGCTGGAGAAAACTTCCTCCGTCACTTAGTGCTAGCAGCAGTGGAATCCTACCCCCACATCCCCATTGCCATGCACCAAGACCACGGTAACAGCCCAGCTACTTGCTATTCCGCGATTCGCAATGGTTTTACCAGTGTCATGATGGATGGTTCTTTAGAAGCAGATGCTAAAACTCCAGCTAGCTTCGAGTATAACGTTAACGTGACTGCTGAAGTGGTAAAAGTAGCCCACTCGATCGGCGTTAGCGTTGAAGGAGAACTGGGTTGTCTGGGTTCTCTAGAAACAGGTCAAGGTGAAAAAGAAGACGGTCACGGTGCTGAAGGAGTTCTCAGCAAAGAGCAATTGTTGACCGATCCCGACGAAGCAGTAGAATTCGTAGAGCGCACCCAAGTAGATGCTTTAGCAGTAGCGATCGGTACCAGCCACGGTGCTTACAAGTTTACTCGCAAGCCTACAGGAGAAATCCTCGCCATCAGCCGTATTGAGGAAATACACAACCGCTTGCCTAACACCCACTTAGTAATGCACGGTTCTTCTTCCGTACCCCAAGAATGGCTAGATATGATCAACAAGTATGGTGGTAAGATTCCTGAAACCTATGGCGTACCTCTTGAAGAAATTCAAAAAGGCATCAAGAGTGGCGTGCGGAAAGTAAACATCGACACCGACAATCGCTTGGCGATCACTGCTGCTATCCGCGAAGCTGCTGCTAAAGATCCTTCTAACTTCGACCCCCGTCACTTCCTGAAACCTTCTATCAAGTACATGAAAAAAGTGTGCTTAAAGCGTTACGAAGCTTTCGGTACTGCTGGTAATGCGAGCAAGATTAAGCAAACAACCCTAGATGATTTTGCTGCTAAATACGCTAAAGGCGAATTGTCTGCTGGTACTAAGAAAACTGTTGCTGTCTAATTTTCGATCGTCAATTAGCTTTAATTACTAGATAATCTGGGTAGCTTTACAGCTACCCATTTTTTTCTATTAGCAACTGGAAAATCTCAGTTCAATTAACGCTCCACACAACCCGATCGCGAGCATTAAGAGGAAAAAATAGCTAAAATAATGGGCATGACTCACTAAATATAAGGGTTCGTGGAGGCAAGATATTGGACGAACTAAGGACAGCATTAGAATTAGCTACAGAAGAAGAATTGCAGCAATTGACGCAAATTCTTTTTTGTCGTCGATTTAATCCTTTAGATTATTTTCAAACCCCACAACCGCTAGAAGTGCAAAGCCAAGACTGGGATTCTTGGTTAGATGCGATCGAAAAACGATTTCGCTACTTAGCCTCAGATGGCGTAACTGTACTGCGAGGACGCACTTCCGAACTTACTTACAGACAAGCGCTGTTGCGAATTTGTCGTTACCTAAAAATTGCTTATTCAAAAAAGATGTCTACCATCGATATAGAAGCAGAGGTATTTTTACATTTATTGGACAAAGCGTGGAAACGCTTACCTGCTTCCGAACAGAAATCCCTGACAGTACGCATACAAAAATCGATCGCTAAATCTGATTTACCCGAACCTTTACCAGTACAACTACAACACAATCCCGTAAATCTGTTACTCAAAGGTAGTAGTGCTTTAGCTGTAAATTCCGTCCTCAAACCTTGGCTGCTAAGTCATATAGCTCGTCAGTTCGCCATTCATTTCGCTAACTATCAAGTAGCTAAAAATACTTTAATTAAAGGCGGTATTGTCGCAGCAGAACAGTTTCAGAATTATCTGGTATTACAAACAGCAAAGCGCGGTATGGCAATTAATGCAGCCCGCTACGGTGCAGTGCGGAGTATATTTACTTTTGTAGGTCCCTTATTGTGGACTTGGTTGCTGATGGATTTAGGTTGGAGATCGATCGCCACTAACTACACTCGCGTGATCCCAACTGTTTTTACTCTGGCGCAAATTCGCCTCACCCGTAGCGATTACTTGGAATTTGCCTATTAATGGGGGAAGATTCCGTTAAAAGTCCTCTTTTAAAATGGGCTTGGAACTGTGCTAAATTCGGATTACTAACATTACCCCTATTCCCATTGTTGGGAGAAGTCTGTTTATTATCGGCCATCATCTTGACTTTCAAGGCAAGATACCGCCAGATTATTAAATACCCCCTCAACTGGGGATTAGCAATTTTAAGTATCTGGTTAATTATTATCTGTTTCCAAGCCGATCGCCCAACAGAAGCTTTTCTCGGTTTAGCCAATTTTTTACCCTTCATGCTTTTATTGGCTAGCTTTAGCGTTCTGATTCAAAAACCATCTCAACTTCGTCAACTAGCACGGGCGATCGCAATTCCCTCAATAGCAGTAGTAATTTTAGGCTTGGGTCAATTATTTGGCGGTTGGAGAACTCCTAATTTATTTCTCGGTTGGGAATTGGTAGCCAATGGCAATCCTGAAGGAAGAATGGCATCGGTATTTATGTATACTAACATCCTGGCTGTCTATCTTTCGATCGCTTTTGTTCTAGGGTTGGGGTTGTGGATTGATATTTTTGTTAGTAGGAAAAACAAAAATAAAGATATATCTTACTTGTTATTGTTGAGTTTAGCGGTAATTGCGGACGGAGTCGGGTTAATTTTGACTAGTTCTCGCAATGCTTGGGCGATCGCTGTATTTAGTTGTGTTGCTTTTGCTATATATCTAGGTTGGCGTTGGTTAGTTGTAGCCTTCTTTACAGCTTGTGCTAGCATTCTGGGAGCATCTTTTGGCCCTTCTCCCACAAGAGAATGGTTGCGAGAGATAGTACCTGCTTATTTTTGGGCTAGACTTTCAGACGAATTATATCCCGATCGCCCGATCGCTACTTTACGCACTACCCAATGGCAATTTTGTTGGGAAATGACCCAGCAACGTCCTTGGATGGGTTGGGGACTGCGAAATTTCACGCCACTATACAAAGCCAAAATGGGTTTGTGGTTAGGACATCCTCACAATTTGTTTTTGATGTTAATGGCTGAAACTGGTATTTTAGCAACTCTATTTTTATGTGTCTCGATCGGTTGGATATTTTTTCGGGCTGTTATTTTACTGAGTATCTGGTCTAGACTTAAGTCTAATAATAAATTGCGATCGAATACAGTATCTATAGAGAGTGAAACTTACTCTAAAAAAAACAGACTTAGGCGAAGTAGAGATAAATTAATTCTGTTTACTTATTTATTAGCTTTTGGCAGTTGTGTCCTATTTAATTTACTTGACGTAACTATTTACGATTTACGAGTAAATACTTTGGGTTGGGTTTTATTATCGGCGATTTCTGGCATAGTTTATAGTTATAGAAAAATAGTTATAGAAAAGTAATTCTCGATCGCAGAGGCGCACAGAGTTTAACAGTTGTCAGTTAACAGTTATCAGTTATCAGTTGTGAGTGGGAGCGAAAGTCCCCTACCTACCTCTATGCGCCAAGGAGGATCTGCATAGCTACTGTTTTGAGGTTCTCAGCATTGCCATCTGAAAGAAGGTATTCTAGATAGCGAAAAGTAAAACACATTTTATTTTTTACTGTTGCTACACCGATCCCTATTGGTAGTTTTTTTGTGCCAGTTACTGTTAAGTAGAGTTCCTGTAGTTCGAGGCTCCCAAATCGATCGGGAATATTTAAACGCCCCAGATTAGTGATAGCTATATCGGTCTCTAACTTATCTCGAAAATCGATCGATCTTTCTCCTCGATCGAAGGATTTAGATAACAAAGTTTTTGCTGCTAAAACATCTTCAAATAATTTTCCTTCAGTGACTACTCGATCGAGTTCCTGCTTAACGGAGCGGGCTAAATCCCAAAATCGGCTATTCTTGCTTAATCTATAGGAAATGGTCGGTCTGGCAATATATTCTCCAAAATTTTCCCCAATTGGTGGATTGAGGTACTGGCGAAGATTCATGGGAGAATGACACTTGAGCGCCGTTTCTTGTGAGACATTTCTCTCGGCTGCTATCCCTAAGAGAAATGCAGCACATAAGGCACTGTAGACAGTAGTTTGCTCCTCTCGACATTTGTTAACCAGCTGAGTCGTATCTTGAGGGGAAATAGTCCAATAAAGTAGCCGCGGTGGAGAGTCGGAAAGATCGTCGTTTGTGTTAGCTATGGGGGAGAGGTTTTCTCCCAATTCAGTTTTAGTCTGACTGTTAGGGTTTTGCTCCAACGAATCTTCTGTTATCTGAGGAATCAGTCGATCGATGGGAGGTAAATCTGGCAAAAGCTGACGATCGCTATCTGGTTCCCCTACTCCCTGCAAAATATCCCGCATCAGATAAACTCCTGATAAGCCATCCCCGATCGCGTGATGAAAGGTAATAATCAGATTAGAAATCTCAGAAGATTCTAGCAACAATACCCTCAGCAGTGGCCCAGTATTTTCAGGTAAAGGACAAAGTAATTCTTCTTCTGCGACTTGATGCCAATGGTCGTCTCCTTGTCTGTTGAGGACTCGCAAAGGAATAGGAGGAACATCTTGAGAGATAAATCGCGGCTGATTATTTTGGTCAGTAACGATTCTTATATTTAGTCGAGAATGACGACGCTGCAGCCACTCTAAAACCTCAGTAAGCTGGTTAACACTCAATTCTCCTGTCACCTCGGCACACAGGATAACGTTTTCAGGACGATTTTGGTAGCTCAACCACATCAAATGTTCTGTTGGAGCAAGGAGACGATTCATGATAATCCTTGAGTTAGCGGTAATAGGAAGATCGTTAAAAGAATTCCTTAATAAAAATGAACTTTTTGTAACCCCCACATGAATGATGGGGGCTTCCCAACTCCAGCGAGGTTATCGTGAGATAGAATTGAAGTCTCTGCATCGAGAACATTTTCTACCTGCTGATAAAGTGCTTGTGCTTCTTTCGAGGAATTACCAATGCAGGTCAATCCTAATTTACCAAACTCCGAAAGCGCCCCCATTAAATGAAAAACACTGCCAGTTTTAGTACTGGTATCGAAGTGGAGGCGATGTTTGGCAATAATATCCATGAGGTCGTTAGGTAACAGACCTCGATACATTTCCTTTTGTAAGTTATCGGAAGCGATGTAATATTTTTCTTGACCCTCTTGGCTGTAAAAAGCTCCTGTATCGTAATTGTATTTGCCGTTAGTCAGAAGCTTCAAAGTCATAAAAGGATGGGTGGTACCGCCTTTGCGCAGGTTGATTTCAATGGCTTGAATGTCCCAATCTTCTCTTCCAGAATTAGAGTGCCGCACGGCAATAAAATCGACCCCATAGCGTTCTATTGCTCCTTTAGCGGCTAAAGCTTTTCCTACTTTGATGCCTAGTTCTTGTAGGCGCAACCGATAAGCAGCTTCTGCAGGAAAGTGGCAACCGAGATAAATTTGACCGTCTGGACCGCCGAGAATTTGATCGTGGGTGGAGAGGATTCGTACCTCTCCTGTAGGAGTGATATAGCCTTGGACGCTAGGCGATCGCTTGTGTTCTCCTTCTACAAATGCTTCTACAATTGCCCCTAATTCTGGGATGCGGCTAGAAAAATTTGCCCAAGTTTCATTTTTAGCTTGAAAGCTTAAATGCTCTAAACGATCGCTCAGCGCGGCTATTATTTCAGCAAGAGTTGCTGCGCTAGGATTAAAGTTTTGAATCTCTCTTAAATCTAAGATGGCATTTCCTTCTCCAGAGAAGCCCTCATTTAATTTAATCACCATCCGCTTTAGTTGGGGCTGGCGTTGCCACAATTGCGCTGCTGCGACTAATAGCTCTTCCACAGTGCTAAGTTTAATAGAGCCATCGGGATGGGGAATGTCGCACTCACTAAAAATTTCTCGACTGCCACTTTTAGAACCCCAGTAGAGTAAATCTGGAGAGGATGCTAGTAAAGGGATTCCTAACTTGAGAGATAGTTCTTGTTCTAGCACTGTTGAATTGTAACAGACCATATAAGATTTCCCTGGTCGCAAGGCTTTGCGAATTCTTTCCACCAGGCGAGGACGTTCTAAAATTTTTTGGGACAGAGGTTTGATAGAAGAATCGTAGGTGGTAGTGAGTAGGAGGCGCGATCGAGCGTGAGAAAAGGGAATTCCTGGTAAAAGCTGTAAATAATAATCAATAATTAGAGGAGAAAGAGGCTGCGCTGTCACGTAAATCATCCGCGTTTGAGGATTGCGCAGGCGAATTAAAGAAAATAACAATCTTTCCTCATAGTGCAGAAGTCCAGCAATTTTTTTAGCTTCTCTTATATCGAAGCTAAAGGAAGGCACCACCAGAATATCCCGATCGTCCTCGTCAAATATATCTATTCCCCGCCAGCGATCGCGCAACTGACTCTGAAGTTGCTCGAATCGATTTGTCTGTAGCGAGGAGTTGTAATTTACAGACTCCATCCTCTCACGTTCCCTTTTTTGCCCTTAACCACATCTTAGGGACGATCGAGAGATAATCTACGTAATTATTAGCTTTTTTTTAAGTCCTGTCAAAAAAAGTATAATATCTTTAATTATTGTCCATTCCTGTTAAAAACGCCCGTAACGAGCGATCGCATTATTTGCTGGATTTTCTCTATTGCACAACCAAGCCCACATGCGATCGCCTAAAGAAAAATGCCACCATTCACCTGGATTTCGTCGAAATCCGGCTTTTCTCATTATTTGGTGCAAAAGTTCTCGTCTGGCGTGATATTGCCGTCGCTCTTTTGTTTTGCTATTGGCATAGTAATTGGAATGCGATCGCGGCGAGATTTCGTCAATTTCCGAACCCATATCTAAAGTCTCCCCCCGATGGTCTACTAAGGTAATATCCACAGCAGCACCTGTACTGTGAGGGGGAGGAGTGCGAGGATCTAAACTGGGGACTGCCCAAAATTTATATACTTGTTCCCATATGCTTTGACGCTGTTGTGCCGATAATTTTTGTAAATTTAATCTTCGATCGCGCACTACTGATGCAAAAGTATAATCGACCATAAATTGCTGCACCTCTACAGGTCGATAGGCATCAAAAATTTCGATCTGCCAACCTGAATAATCTTCTTGCAGTTTGCTTTGAGCTGCAATTAAAGCCTTTAATACCCCTTGACGCAGGTAGTAAGGCGATCGTCCTCCATAGTTAGCCCCTAATTTTTCATAAGGATGAGGCGTAGTAACAGCAAATTTTTCCAAAGGAATTGCTATTAGAGGTTCCCCACATTCTTGAATTGTTATTTTTGGACAATCTTCTAGCTTAGCAATAGCAACCACTTTTTTTCTTATCTGTTATTTTTCTCAACAAGTTTGGCACGTAACTGGTTAATATCAATTCAGATTTACGAAATTTTACATCGTTTTCTCGCGTTCTAACAAAGGTTAGATAACAAAGGTTAGAAAAAGTTGAGGATCCTAAGCTACCAACTATTAAACAGAAGTGCTATTGTAAATAAAAAAGAGGGCGCGTGGCTCAGTGGATAGAGCAACGGATTCCGGTTCCGTAGATCGGGGGTTCGAATCCCTCCGCGCTCGTAATTTGTCTCGATCGTACAGCCTAGCCGTCGCCTCAGTCGGCTCCCCTGGCGATCGCTCCTCTAGCTGAATATATTAAGTTTTGTAACTTAATATGGCAAATAGTTGCAAATTCTGGTTTTCTTAAGATTAGAACATATTCTGTTAACAATCGTTCCCACCAATAAAACTAGGAAAAATAAGTGGGAAATAGATAGTTTTAGCAGAAGAAATATTCCTTTTTAATCTAAAGGGTAGCTACTAAAAAATTGGTCGCTAACTTCCTCAATTAACTTATCCTCTACCTCAATAGTAAGGGTTGAAAACAAGAAAAGAAAAAGTAGTACCTTGTTTTATTAGTTTGTTTCGCTCTCAGCTTATTTCATTCTCAGGAGTCATACTAAATGATCGCAAAAATATTTGGTGGTAAAAAAGATAAAACCGAAAATAGTAAAGCAGTGGCTGCTTTACCAGAATCAAAAACAAAAGCAAAACAGAAAAAACAGAAACAGTTAAAGCCTGCTGACGACAAAACAGCAAAACAGAAACAATTAAAGCCTGCTGACGACAAAACAGCGCAAAAACAACTCAAAGCTGTACCTAGTAGTCCTGTTACAGAAAAAGCGGCTTCTCCAAAACCTAAAACCGCTAAAAAAACAACTAAGAAGTCTGGCAAGAAGACTGAAAAAACTTCAGTGAAAGCCTCTTCTGTATCTTCCAAAGCAACAGCGGATTCAAGACCAGCATGGGTCAGGGCTATGGATAATACGAGGAAAAAACAAGAGGAAAAGGTCAACTCCAACGAAGAAATGACCTTTGCTACTCAATATCTAATACCAACTCCCACCAAATCCAGAAGAAGACCTGGTCCTAGTTTAGATATGTTTAAGGATATGGCACGTCAGGCAAAAATACCTGCTAATAAACGTTAATCTAAAATTAATTAATCAGTTCCTCTACTGTCTTCTTCAGGTAGAGGATTTTTTAATCCTCGCCTTTGACAGTACATACTGCACAATAACTTGTATATTTTAATAGTTATTTTAGGAACTGTTTTTAAACCAACATAAGCTCAGAAACAGAATATTGGACCATTAAATCGATTTCTTAAAAAGACATTTATTTGCTTAAAATCCCCTTTAACTTGCACATCTTGTACAGCGAAAAATAACAACAATCTCAATAATAAAAGTGACGATAAACAATCCGTGTTAATACGCAAAAGTTAAGAAATGTTACAAACTATATTCAAAGAGCGGGTAGATTTATCCCCATTTAACCCAAAAGACAAGCCAAATGCTTTTTTCGGCGCTAGCACGAAATTTGGAGATCTAAATAATGATGGAGTTTACAGAGACTTCATTAGATACAACAACACTAACATTCAAGCATTTGCCTACGACGGAAATGGAAAAGTACATCTTCTATGGGAATACTATTCTGCCGTAGAAGGTTCCCAACAGCCAAATAACTACTTCTACCAATTTATCCTCTGGGATATAGATAATGACGGACGCACAGAAGTAATTGGAGCTTTTCCCACCAAATCTGGTTCTATAGAGTTACGAGTACTCGACGGTGAAACTGGAGCAGTTAAATCCAAGTTTTTCACCAATATCCCCAACCCCACTAGGAGCGATCGAGTTAAGGAAACGCAGATATATATTACTGTTGCCAACACGCGCGGACTTGTTCAGCCTCAAGATATTGTTCTGCTTGTAGAAATAAATTCTCAAGAGAATTTGTTCGTATTTAATGAGAATCTCGCTCTGCTGTGGGACAAAACAGTAAATACACCCACTCAAGAAAAAATCCACGCTCACTACACTTGTAATCACAATATTGAAGGCGACAGTAAAGATGAATTTAGACTTCAACTTCGATTAGAAAGGCAATTGACCGAAAGCCAGCACCTTCAAGAGCGATCGCATTACTTACCTAACTTTCGGCAATTGATTTACAAAAATGTCCGATAATAACGCCAATTCGAGCGAACGTCAATTGATATTAGTATTGAGCAAGATTCTAACAATTTTTGGCAAGAATCAGTGATATTTTTCCTAGTTGTCTTCTTTATACTCAAAAAATATTAAAGATTCTAGTATTTTGAAATCTTTGACGATCGTGCGTTAGGAAAAAGAAAAATGAATAAAGAGCGGCATAGAGTACTAACAATATTAATGATGCGCTTTAGGCTAAATCCATATAACGCCCCTACCTTTAGCTAAAGACTGGCTCGAAATTCATCCAGGAACATCTTGGGGGACATTAAAAAAATTACTTTTGAGCGGAGAGGTAATTTTGAAAAATGGCATCTTACATGACGTTACGCCAAGAGAAAATATATTACCTAAAACTATCTACTTTGATTTAGGAAAATCTGATTAATTACTGCAAGCAATAAGTATAAATTACTAAGTTTTAAACTAATTCATTGCTCTAACAAATATTAGGTATAAGTGTAATTTTAGTAACTAAATAACTAATTTTTTTGATTATAAGAGCTATTTCACTGTAAAAAGTTCCGAAATATGCTCTAATTTTTATTGAGTTTTTATTTTAATATGAGACATATATTTAATTCATATATTTAGATTTTATATGAGACAATAAAATAATATAAATTATTATTTGTAAATATCATTATTATTTTATTTTTTAATCTAAAATATTCATCTAAGATTGATATTAAAGATACAATGATTAACAACAAGTTGTTAAAGATATTTCTGATTTGTGTCTAGGGCATAATAGTTGATTTTGTTCCAACAATAGAGAAAAAACATGAAGAAACAAATCGCTAATTCATTAATTTTGATGTTGGCTGGCGTTACTTTATCAAGTAGTGCATTTATTTCCCCAGTAAAAGCAGAAACAATCGCCGACGAAACTCAAATTACTAATAGTGAGGAAGCAACAGAAATTGTTCAAAATAATAACTTAACAGTTAAAGAAGAAAACCTAGAACGCGACTTAATAGAAACCATAGCACCATTTATTTTTATCGGTTTCTTAGGTGCATTTGCATTAGTACTAGGTATGCAGAAAACTTCTCAGAGTTCAAACAATTAAGAAAAACAAAACTTCTTAAAGATATCCTCAATCTACCAATCTTTAAAACATAAGAATGGTTATTAAAAACCTTTCTTATATATGCCCAGACCATAATAGTTAATTAATTTTTTTTTTCAAAATAGAGGAAAAAAACATGAAGAGACAAATTACTAATTCATTAATTTTGATGTTGGCTGGCGTTACTTTATCAAGTAGTGCATTTATTTCCCCAGTAAAAGCGGAAACGATCGCCGATGAAACTCAAATTACTAATAGTGAGGAAGCAACAGAAATTGTTCAAAATAATAACTTAGAAGTTGAAGAACAAGAGAACCTCGAAGGCGATTTAATAGAAACCATGGCCCCATTTATTTTTATCGGGTTCTTAGGTATATTTGCATTAGTTCTAGGAATGCAAAAAACTTCTCAGAGTTCAAACAATTAAACAAAATAAAACTTGCAAAGGATATCTTCAATCTGCCAATCTTTAAACAAACAAAAAAACTCGCGCAGTCCTTACCTAAAATTTTTAATTGAGGTAGGGTGCGTTCAAACTTAAGAATGTTCTACTTTAAACTAAGCCCCCGTCTAGCAGATGGGGGATTTTTTTCGCTAAGCACGATCGATAATTCCAAATAACAATACCCTTACAGAAAGCGGATCGTAAGGACGTACCAAGCAGTGGCAGTGTTGATTTAATTCCAGCAAGATGACAAAATAAAGCGGAGCGTAAGAAACCACCAAGCAAATGTCACAACCAAAGCCCTCTTTAGACCCATTTCAACTTAAAGAGTGGCAGTTAAAAATTAAAACTGCCAATCGAAATAACATTTTTTGTCACTGTCATCATTGCGGATATGAGTGGATTGACTCTTCTTTTGAAGCATCTTGTCCCAATTGTGACAGTACTAAGGTGGAACGTATTTCCTGCTGGCAATTTCCAGATGACTAGATGTCCTTAGATATAATTTGTAATCTAAAATTAGAAAAAAAACTACAAATGGAAAACGATTTGATTCCTTTTTTAGCTGGTATTGTCATTTTAGTTGTGTACTTAGTATTCTCAGCTTGGACTGAAATGGGAACAAAAAATCCTTGGAAAAAATGACTCCAGTAAAACAACTTACAATTCCTGAATTTTTTGACCCCAAAAAAGTAAGTCTTGTTTGGCGAGTACCTTACCAAAAAAGAGCAGTAGAAGCAAAAGCTTGGGCAAAAAAACACCAAATACAACCTGCCGATCGAGATAAAATTCGCACTTCTTTGTTATTAATTGACGTACAAAATACTTTTTGCCTTCCTGAATTTGAACTATTTGTAGGGGGGGAATCTGGAACTGGTGCCGTAGATGACAATGTGAGATTGTGCCAGTTTATTTATCGCAATTTAGCAGTAATTACAGAAATTTGCGCCACAATGGATACTCATAAAGGGATGCAAATTTTTCATCCATTATTTTGGATTAATGAGGCTGGAGAAAACCCCGAACCCCATACTATTATTAGTTTAAATGAGGTTCGAGAAGGAGTATGGAAAGTAAATCCCGCAGTTGTTAGTAATCTGGAAGATAGGGATTATTTAGCGCTACAAAATTACGCTTTGCATTATGTAAAAAAACTTACTGAAGATAGTAAGTATCCTTTGACTATTTGGCCCTATCATTCTATGTTAGGAGGTATCGGTCACGCTTTAGTTTCCGCAGTAGAAGAAGCAGTATTTTTTCACAATATCGCTAGAAATTCTCAAACTAACTTTGAGATTAAAGGAGATAATCCTTTAACCGAGAATTATTCAGTGCTGCGATCGGAAGTTTTAGAAGGTGTAGATGGGGAAGCAATTGGCGAGAAAAATACTCGTTTGTTGGATAAGTTATTGAGTTTTGATGCAATAATTATAGCTGGTCAAGCGAAGAGTCATTGCGTTGCTTGGACAATTGATGACTTATTAACGGAAATTTTGGCACGAGATCCAAAATTGGCACAGAAGGTTTATTTATTAGAAGATTGTACTTCCCCTGTAGTCGTACCTGGAGCGATCGACTTTAGCGAGATCGCCAATGCAGCATTTAAAAGATTTGCAGATGCAGGGATGCATATAGTCAAGTCACGAGACGCGATCGCTAGTTGGTTGAATTACAAATAGATACTCCCGTGCTATATTGAAATAGCTAATAAGCGGGACTCAGGTACGACTTCCGAATTTAGTCTGCTAACTAAAAAGCTCGTTTTCGTGCCACTATTCCCCTTATTAGCCTTTAGGGTAGAAAGCAAACAGTAAGATGAAAACCGATCGCAACATAAATAACTCGTCGATGCGAGAAGAAGAAATTGCTCGCGAAGACTTAGTTATGTTTATTAATGCTTGTTTTGCTTGCACGGGACAAAAAGAATTTTATAGCGATGCTGGCAACCAAAGAGTATCGATCGATTTTCTGCACGAATATATTTTAGGTAATTACCGTCTTGTATACGCACGCAGTTTAGCAGTAGGTATCAATCATTTTAATCAAGCACAAATTATCCTTAAATTATTAGCTACAGGAAAAAATATTCTATCGGAAAATAAAGAAGAAGAAGGTGCTTTAATAGCTGCTGCAATAGAACAGTTACCCCCACAACGAGCCTGGAAACTACTCGAACAACTCAAAAAACGCCGCATTAACAATCGTCGCAGTAGGGCGATCGCTCGCGAATATATCAATAAACGCAAAAATATCAATTTTCAAGCTGTTAAATATCGTTCTAAAGTTAGAACAATTGCCACCCATTGCCACCTAAAATTAAACGGCGAATTAGGAGATTTTCTTTTTTCTGGCTGGGACAAAAAAGTATATGAAACAGAAATATTTGAAAAGTTTCGCCAGGCTCATTACAGTGTCGAAGCCCTTTATAAACTGCCTTATACGGTAGCAGAAGGCTTAGCAACTAAACACAAAATACCTCGTCAAATATTTTTATCTCGCATCGAATCCCAAATGAGTTTGGCGGAAAAATTGCGCTTGCAAAAAACAGCAGAGCGAACTGATAAAGTAGAAATTGCTTTAAACTGGGAACGCTTGCCATTAACTAAGTTAGCTCTTTATATTCTTTCTTTACCCGTCAAAAAGCGATATGAAAATTGGCATATTTTTCAGGAAGCATTATTAAAATCGGCAAGAAATATTGTATTAAAATCGCCTTTGAAGTTAGGAAAAGTAGCGGCGGTTTTAGATTGCAGTTATTCTAGTTCTGGTTCTTCAGAAAAACGCCGTCGTCCTTTAGGAGTTGCTTTAGCAGCCCATTATTTACTTAAAATAGCTGCTATTGAATATAAATCTTTTTGGACTGGAAAAATAGAAGAACCTTTATTAGTAACAGCTAGAGGACAAACAGATTTAGCAACTCCTCTTTTAAATGCACTGTTATGGGAACCAGATTTAATAGTTATTATTTCCGATGCTTGGGATAACGATCCTCCTGGGGGTGCAGCTGAAGTTTTGCGAGTTTATCGGACAAAATTAGACCCGACGAACAAGATTTCGATCGTGCATTGCAATCCAGTTTTCGATACCGATAATTACACTCTACGCAGCATCAGTCCTATTGTTCCTACTGTGGGTTTGCGGGATGCTGAAGATTTACCCACAATGCTTACTTTTGCTCGTTTTGCTGAAGGTTCGGCAAATCTTAAGGAGTTAGAAGATTATTTGGCTAGTCGAGTAGAAACAATGTTATCTAAGTACCGCAAAAAAACTTGAAGCGATCGCGATCGAAATTCGAGTTAGTTTTATTCACAAACAGGTTGACTAGTTGCTACAGCTCGATCGATAATCTAAGTAAATTTAGAAGCTTTTAAAATGAACATTTACGATGTTGTTATAGTAGGTGCTGGTCCTGTAGGTTTGGCTACTGCGATCGGATTGTACAAACGGGGTATTACAAATATTTTGGTTGTCGATCGGACTCGTGCTTTTCGTCGAGTCGGTCAAGGTCTGGATCTTTTACCAAATGGATTAAAAGCTCTCAAATATATAGATTTTGATAGTTACGAAGCAGTAAAACAATTTGGTATCTCCCAACCTAATGGTAACTCCAAAAAACGGGAATGGGCGGTCAGAAACTTAAAAGGCGAAGAATTTCGATCGAGTTCTTTACAATACGATGATTGGTTTAAAATTTATGGAGAAGGTAAAAAAACAATTAGCTGGTACGATCTGCAAACCACTTTGAGAAATCAATTACCATCGGATTTAGTTGTAGCTAACCGCCGTTGTGTTAATCTTGTCGAAGAGTCAGATTACGTTAGAATCGATTGTCTTTGTAATGCAAAAATAGAAGCTAATCCCTACGCATATTGGCACGAAAATAATACAGAAGATGAGGATAAAGATATAGAAGTAATAACACAATCTATAGGAGCTAAATTAGTTGTTGCTGCTGATGGAATAAATTCTACAATACGCCAAATTCTTTACAAAGAAGATAATTGTTCGGCTTTTGCTCAACCAGAATACTCTGGATACGTAGCAATATCTGGTAGCGCAACAGAAATATCAGAAGACATTGCAGAAGATGTAGAAACAACATTTCTGCAAGGAAATCCAATTGTAACTATTTTCAATAATGAAATAGATCGAGATTCCGATGCGCAAGATCGCCCCAGAATAATGATGTTTAGTCGCGATCTGACTTTTAATTATCTAATTCATCTTCCCTTACCAAAGCAACAGTTAAACGAAAATTCAGGACAAGCTTTAATCAACCTGACTGTGGAACAATTAGAAAAAGCAGATTTTCCTGTAAGCATTCAACAATTAGTAAGTAAATCTAATGCTGATTCTATGGCTAAACGCCTTTACTATCTTCATCGCGCTACTATTTCCGACTCTATTTCTTTTCCTAGTACTGCCGAAATTAATAATAACAATAACACAGAACAGAAGGAGCCAATTTGGAATAAAGGGAGAGTAGTTTTAGTTGGCGATGCTGCTCACGGAATGCCCCCTTTTGCCGCTCAAGGTGCCAATCAAGGATTGGAAGATGCCGCAACTATATCAACTTTAATTGCTAATTTAGCTGCTAATAATAATTGGGATAATACCGAAGCTATTAGTGAATCTTTCTTAAAATACGAAAAACTGCGTCGTCCAATGATGGTAAAAATTCAAGAAGCAACATTAAAGCCTTTTGCTTTTTTATCGGGGGAAGAAAGGGAAAAATACAATCGAGAAGTCTATAGTCGTAATTTAGAGAAAATCATTTCCTCTTTAGTTTAATTTGTAAATAATGGATTGCAAAATACGCAAAGCTCGTCAATATGAGGCAGAAATCTTAAGTAATTTAGCACTTCGATCTAAGGCATATTGGGGTTATTCTGAGGATTTTATGGAGGCTTGCGTTAGGGAACTTACTTATTCCCCCGATCGCATCCAAAATAACCATTTTTTTGTAGCTGAAACCAATGATTCAATTGTTGGTTTCTATGCACTCGATCGACTTTCATCTACCGAAATTGAATTAGATGCTTTATTTGTAGATCCAGCTAGCATTGGTAAAGGTTATGGTCGTTGTTTAATCGAACACGCTAAGATTACAGCAACGAACTTGGGAGCCTCGATTTTAGTCATTCAAGCAGATCCAAACGCAAAGAATTTTTATCTTGCAGCAGGGGGAATACTTACAGGGGAAAAAGAATCAGCAAGTATTTCCGATCGTTATCTGCCAACATTCATCCTCCACCTTTAAATATATAGATGAATAAAAAACCGCCATTAATAACAAAAATATCGCTAAAAGGATTAGAACTAGCTCCTTCTCAAGTTTGGGGTTCTATTCGTTTAGTGCCTTTATTACGTTCTCATCAAAATAAAAAATTGCGTCTATTTCGTCGCACTTACGACGAAGATATAACTATAGTTCATGTCAAGAAAAATATTGATTATATTTCTTACATTCCTCACAGCTTAGTTTTATCTTGGAATAATAATGAAGCTCCTCAAGTAGCTTGCGGTTCTCAATTAGTAACTGACAGTAAAAGCTTAAATTTAGGATGTTGTAAGGGGGGAATGTTAAATAGGATTGCAAAAAAACAATCGCCGAATCAATTGCGATTTTTGCCTCTACATTTAGCAATGGAAGGGTTTCTCTCAATATATTTTTCTGGTCCTAAAGTTGCTTGGAGCGAATACCCCAAACGCGTTTTTTCTCAAGGTTTAAATCCTCGATCGGAATTTTCTTATTCAGGTAGCAGTATTAGCGGACTTGAAGATGCTTTAAGAGTGTTTGAAATTCACGAAAATCAAGTAGGAATCTTAGTGTTTGTTGCAGAAGCATTAGCCTCGGCTTTTATCGTGCCAAATTCCGAAGACTATCGCGCTTTACATACCAGTTTGCTGCAAGATTTTTATGGGGAGTTAATTTATTACTACGGAATGCTCCACAATACTCATTATCCTATGGATTTATCCGTAGATGAGGCGAGTATTAATAGTCTCAAAGAATTAAAAGAAGCGATCGGACATATGCGCCAAGATTGGGCAGATTTTCAAGGATTTATGGCGGATAGTTTATTAGGAAGAGAAATCCAATCTCAGCCCATTCAAAAAACAGGTTTGTTTAGCTTACAACGCTTTATTACCGATCTAGATCCTCATAAAATTAACCACATAGGAGAAGCGATCGTTAGCAATACAGGAGAGTTAGAATATCTCAAAACATATCGTCTCTCTGCAAATCAAACCAGAAGAATTTACTTATTATCTCAGCTAGCTAAACATGACTGGAATTTAGATATTACTGCAACGGAATTAAATATTAGTCGCATCGAGTTAATTCGTCGTTTAGAAAGAGTTGGTTTTGGCTTTTTACTTAAAGAATCAGTCAGACACGAGGCAAAATAAGGTCGCGCTGGGAATAGTATATAGTAAGTGGTTATATTAGTTTTGCTATAATTAACCTAAGCTTAACCTTAAGTTAATTATGAATTAACGTTTTTTATGAGAACAAATTAAGCCATGGAACCAGTCAGAACCATAGAAATTTTTCAAAACTTCCCTTCTCCCAAAACTTTTGTGGCTGGGGACGTAATTTTTAGGGAAGGAGAACCAGGTAAGGAGACTTATGGAATCATCGAAGGCAACGTTAATATTTTGGTGAAAGGAAAATTGTTAGAAACGATTGAAAAAGGCGACGTTTTCGGTGAAGGAGCCTTAATTCAGCCAGAACATACTAGAGGATCTACAGCGATCGCTAACACTGACTGCACATTAGCCTTTCTCGATCGATCTCACTTTCTTTTTGCGATCGAACAGACACCTATGTTTGCCGTGCAATTACTCAAAAGTTATTCCGATCGCCTGCGTAGTTTGAGGCACATGCTTGTTGAGACATTACCAAATTCGTAACATTATATTTAACTACTGCTTATTTGCTTTACTTTGCTTATCCGGCATAGGTCTGCCTTTGGTTTCGGGTAAAGCTGGATAAGGTTGATATGGATAAGGAATATACTGAACAGAGGGACGACCTCCTTGAGGTTGGGGATATAAATCCATCAATTCATATATTAATTTTGGCAGACCGACGACAATTGGTAGACCTAATTGCGTAGCTTCTTCAACGGTAATGGGACAGTCATGGGTAATTATACCAGTGGTGAGGAAAGTAACAATTTTTTCTATGTTTTCTGGAGCAATTTTCTGTTCGGGAATATCATCTTTGAGTAGAGTGCGCACGAAACGCTGTACCTGTTTGACTGCTTTACCTGCCAAATCTGCCATCATTAAGGTTTGGTCTTCTATATTCTCAATTGGCTTTTTCGCTACCACCGACAAAATACTACCTGCAGCCATATTACCTAATTGGGGGTCAACTGGCCCTAACACTGCATTGGCATCCATGACAATTTCATCTGCGGCTAAGGCTAACATAGTCCCCCCACTCATAGCATAGTGAGGAATGAAGACGGTCACCTTAGAAGGATGGCGAATTAAGGCTCTAGCAATTTGTTCTGTAGCTAGGACTAATCCCCCTGGAGTATGTAAGATAAGGTCGATCGGCACTTCTGGGGGAGTCAGACGAATTGCTCGCAATACCTGTTCGGAATCTTCAATAGATATATAGCGCGACAAGGGAATTCCTAACAAACTAACCGATTCTTGTCGGTGAATCAGTAAAATTACTCGACTTTTACGTTTTCGCTCGAATTCTTGTATAGATTGAAGCCTTGTCAATTCTACTTTGCGGCGTTGCCATACAGGTTGTAAAGAAGACAAAACTAGAAAAAGTAGAAATATATTAAAAAAGTTGAATTCCATGCCGATCGATCGATAGTTATATTTGTTTTTTTATCCACTTCTAAGACTAAAGTATAAACCTATATCGATCGCTCGAGCGACTGGTTTGGCTTAACTTAATTCCCGCATTGACAGCGGTTGCGCTCGCCTGGTACTAATAAATCAAGTCTTAAGCAGACTCAAACATCTACCCCGATATTCTGATGCCAGATCCAACCTTACTCCGTTTATTAACTCCCATCGCTGGGCAAATTGCAAGAGGTCTATTGAATAAGATTCAAGGTCAATTCAACCGTGATGAATTAGAACAAGCAATTAAAGCTGGTTTAACTGCTGCTGTAGAACAAGAAAATCAGCTTTCAATAGATCAGCGTATATTTTTCAAATCTCAGAGTGATGGTTTTCAAGGAGTTGATCGCTTTCTCGGAGATTTTTTTAACCAGGAAAGGGTACTAGAACATTTAAGCAAACCCTTCAACGATCATGAATGGATCTCTGTTTCCTCTTTAGTAGCTGAGTTCAAACACGTAGTACAAAATTATCAAAAAGTCGATCCACTTAAAAACCGAATCGAACCTTGGTTAAAAACATTTTTAAATAGTTATTTTCAACATACTCCTGCCTATTATCACTTTCAAGATGTCAAAAAAAAGTATTTTCAGAAATTAATAAAACGATATGGAAAGGTTAGATTTGGAGGAATTACATTACGAGGAATGCAATTCGATAATCCAGAGGAATTACTCAAAATTTTTGTCGTCCCTGATGTTAAAGCACAAACAAGCGATCCAACTGAATCAATTAGCGCTAATGAGTTATTAAATTTAAGTCAATCTAAGAGAATGGTATTGTTAGGTGCACCTGGTTCTGGTAAAACTTCATTAATCAATTATTTTGCTGTAAAACTTGCATCTAAAGAGGCAGGAGAATTAGGAATAGTTTCAGATACAGATTGGCTACCAATTGTCATTAAAATTCCCGATCTAGCAACAAGATGGTCTAATATTAGCATTTTCGAATACCTGCGTGAATTGGCCAAAAAACGAATGGAGATAACTAATTTTCCTCAAGGTTTTTTTGAATATTGGATAGATTGCGGCAGAGGCATTATTTTACTGGACAGCTTAGATGAAATACCAGAAGAAAGTAACCGCTTTCAAGTAGCAGAAAAAATCGAATCTTTTCTAGAAAAAAATCTACAAAACCGAGCAATTATTACTTGTCGTCCTGCTGGTTACAGGGCATACTTTTTAGAAGCTCAAGATTATCCTATTTATAAACTTCAGCCTTTTGATAAACCAAAAATAAATCTTTTTATCGAGCTATGGTACCAACAACGTTTTTCCGATCCCCAAGAGTCACAAATACGGCAGAATAAACTTAAAGAATTATTGTACGCAAACCCTCGAATTCAACTATTAGCACAAAATCCTTTGTTATTAATGATAATTGCTTTGGTTCATCGTTATGCAAATATTAAGTTACCAGAAAGACGGAGCAAACTTTACGAAAATGCCGTGACAACTTTATTAAACAGTTGGCAATATGAAAAAGATATCACCAACGATCCAGAAAATAAAAAACCTCCTCAATTCAAGCATATAAACTTAGAAGATATAGAGCGCTTAATGGAAACAATAGCCTACTGGATTCACAGCGAAAAAAATATTGATAACGAAAAAAATAATAGCACAATAGACGGCGAGGTATTAATCAATAAATTAATCGGAGAGATTAAAGAATTAAAAAAAATCGAATACTATCAGGCGAAAAAAGAAGCGGAGGAGTTTCTCCAATATATACGGGATAGAACGGGTTTACTTAACAAACAAGAGTCAAATATTTACGGTTTCGTACATCCAACTTTTCAAGAGTATCTATGTGCTAAAGAAATTTCCTATCAACAATCGGATGATGGTTTTAAGGTGGTAGAGGATAAGATCGAAACATACCTGTATAATTCTCATTGGCAAGAAGTTTTGTTATTACTCTTAGGAGAACAAAAAACTCCCAATCAAGCTGCTAAATTTCTCAATGCTATTCTCAAGCAATCTAGCGACGATAACAATTGGCGTTATCACCAGATATTATTTGCAGGTATGTGCTTGTCTGAAAATCCGAAAAATTTACTTTCAGCTACGGATGACCCTTCAAGCAATATTTTGCAAGAGTTGGTTAGCCTAGAAGTAAGTACAGATCCTTTAGTCGATACCAATACAAAATCTAAGGTTAGGGAAATTATTTGCAGTCTAAAAGAAACAGCTTTTCAGCCCGAAGCTCTAAAAATTATAGAACAACATTCACAGAAAATAAATCCAGACCGTTTACAACAATATCGAGAAACTCTAGCAGCAACAGAAAACGAATTGCCAAAGGATTGATAAAATAAGGAAAACACTTTTGAGTTCCAACTTGTTCATACTCTACCGATTAATTCCAACTAAAATGCTGAATTCTTCCCCTACTTAATCATTGTCCCTTTTTTAAGGCAGATTTAGGGGATATTTAACCACAAAAGTGCTATATGACAACTCTACCAACCAGCGATCGAGCTGCACAACTTCAACAGGCTAAAGCAAACTATTGCCAACGGCTGACACAACGGTACGATAACATTAAGTTTAGTGGCATTTCTGTAGCGACACAAGAGACCGAAAAATCCTCTAAACTTATTAGCGAAATTTTTGTAATGCTAGACGTGGTAGAAGAGGTGAGCAGGCTCGATAGCCCTTCTATGCACGAAGAATTCCACTTAGAATCAACCCTCTCAGAAAACCGCACCAGAAGGAAGTTTAGCGCCCAAGATTTATTAAGTAAAACGAGATCGAAAAAAATAGTTTTGGTAGGCGCGCCAGGTTCTGGTAAAACTACTTTGAGCATCTATTTTGCCCTAATGTTAGCCCACGATAGCCCTAAATCTTTAGGCTTATCTCCAGATAAAGACTGGCTGCCGATTATAATTCGTATTAGAGATTGGATAAGATATCCAGACACGAGCGTTATAGATTACTTGTGGCAGTTTGTAGTTAAAACTATGTCCGTCAGTGACTTGCCACCAGGATTTTTTCAGCATTGGCTAGAAGATGGCAGGGCGCTAATTTTGTTCGACGGTTTGGATGAAGTGCCAGAAGAAAGCAGGCGCTATGCTGTAGTAGAAGAAATTACTGCTTTTTTAGCTGAATATCCCCAAAATCCAGTTATTATTACATCTCGTCCAGCTGGTTATAGGCGGGACTTTTTCCGCACTCAAGAGTTTCCTCACTATCAGCTTCAGCCTTTTGACGATCGCCAAATCGAACAGTTTATTACCTACTGGTACAATAGCCGCATTCCCGACCCAGTCGAAGCAACAAGGCGCAAAGAAAGTCTCAAAAAAGTGCTAGATGAGAACGATCGCATTAAACTGCTGGCAAGAAATCCCCTGCTATTAAATATTATCGTCCTCATTCACCGCTATCAAGCTTACTTGCTGCCCATAAAGCGTTACAATCTCTACAACGTTGCTATAGATACCCTTTTAACAGCTTGGGATGCCAACAAGGAAATTAGCGGTTATAAAGAGTTGCACTATCTGGATCTCGACGATCTGCGCAGGTTGATGGAAATTTTGGCTTATTGGGTTCATCAAAAAGGTAATAGGGGAGATAAAGAGGGCGTTACTTTAATAGAAAGGAAAGCACTGATTTACAAGTTAACTGAAGAGATTAAGATTTTTAAACAGATCGAAACTGGCGAGGCTGAAAAAGAAGCCATAAGATTTGTTAATTATATTCGCGATCGCACTGGTTTACTCAACGAACAAGGTAGGGACGTTTACGCCTTTGTCCACAAAACCTTTCAAGAATATCTCTGCGCCCAAGAAATTTACTACCAACAACAGGACTATGGTTTTGAGGTTATTTCAGAGCATATTCACAAGTATCTCCACGATCCTCACTGGCGGGAGGTTTTGTTATTGTTGGTTGCTCAACAAACACCTAAAAAAGCTGCTAGAGCAATTCGAGCAATTCTCGATCGGGGTAGCGAGTACGAACAATGGTTGGACCGCGATTTATTATTTGCTGGTAGTTGCTTGGTGGAAAATCCCAAAAATTTGAAAGCTGCAGATAATAAGTTACCCCAGGATATTTTAGAACGATTGGTAGAGCTAGAAGCCAGCGATGAAGATCTAGTTGGGGAAAGAGTTCGTCAGCAGGTTTTTCAAACTCTTTGCAGTCTATATGAAACTGATTTTCAGAAACAAGCACTAGAATTATTGAAATCAAAGAGCGATCGTATTGATAAAAATAGATTTCTAAAATATCGGGCAGCTTTAGGGAAAAAGGAAGCAGTTATTAAAAATTTGCTGGGGCTGCTGAAGGAGGAGGATTCTGTTATGCGTCGCTATGCTGCATCAGCTTTGGGCAACTTGGGCATAGCTTCAGAGTCGGTGCTAGCTGCTTTGCTGGAACGGCTGAAGGATAAGGATTATGTTGTGCGTCGCTTGACTGCAGAAGCTTTGGGCAACTTGGGTATTGCTTCGGACGAGGTGGGAAATGCTTTGCTGAAACTGCTGAAGGATGACTCCTCGTCATCCTTGGTGCGTGGCTATGCTGCACAAGCTTTGGGTAAGTTGGGCATTGATTCGGACGAGGTGCTAGATGCTTTGCTGAAACTGCTGAAACACGAGGATTATTCGGTTACTTCGATGCCTTCGCTGCGTTGCTTTGCGATAGAAGCTTTGGGTAAGTTGGGCATTGATTCGGACGAGGTGCTAGATACTTTGCTGAAGCTGTTGGAACAAGACGATTATTCGATGCGTCGCTTTACCGCAAATGCCTTGGGCCGATTGGGCATAGGTTCGGACACGAAGGTGGTAGATGCTTTGCGGAAGCGGTTGGAAGACGACGATTATTTGGTGCGTGGCTTTGCTGCACAAGCCTTGGGTAGATTGGGCAGAGGTTCGGACACGAAGGTGGTAGATGTCTTGTTGGATGGGCTGGAGGAAGAGGATTTTTGGGTGCGTGGCTTTGCTGCAGAAGCTTTGGGCAACTTGGGCAAACAATCTAGTGAGGTTTTGCCTGCTGTGGTGCAATGGCTGCAACAGCATCAGGATTCAAAATATATAGGTAGGGGCATAGATGCCCTATGGGATTTGGTGAAAGCAGAAGTTTAGTAACGAGTAAAGTCTCAAAAACTTTCTCACCTAAATACGATCGCCACTAGCAAGACCATCGGCTTTGAGTCAGTGTTTATATTTACAAACGATTATTACCAGACGAGCGGGGGATTATTCCCTCTCTATTTTTATAAACTTAGTATTAACTAGTAACTTACTGCTTAAAACTTTCATAAATCTACCGAGATTATACTTACCTATAACTAACTAAAAGTGTAAATTAATAAAAGATAAGTTAAGCCGAAATTATCCCAATAATAAAATTATCGATAGAGTTCCTAATTATGAGAAAAATTGCTGTCAAAATTCAATTATTAACAGTTACAACCCTAGTATTATTGCTTAATGGATTAGCCCAAAATGCAACTGCTGCTCCCAGTGAGGTCAAAGGTAACTTAGAAAAGATTGTCCAATATAGACAGGGATTACCCCAACAAATCACAGAAACCCTCACAATACAGACTATCATCTTAACTTCAGTATTACTAGCCCTAGGAAAAGGGGGTGCGATCGAACGCGAACAAAAACCCTCTTTCCAAAAATCCACGGAAAAATCTTCTCAAAAAACCACTTCCATCAAATAGTCATTATATCAAAACCTAAAAAAATCAATTTAATAGTGACGATCGCCTATTTCTCCCCCTCTCCCTCTCCCCCACTCTCCCCTTCTCCCCCTCTTGCAAAGCAAAATCAAGATCGATCGCACTTAAAAATCTGTTCTAACAACATTTCCCGACTCTCAGCTGGTTTTAAACAAGACAAACCCTTACAAACTAAGCCAAGTGCATTATCGGGTAAGTCTGTATCTACGCGATAAACACAAGTAGGAAAATATTGAGGGACGATCGAGTCTAATTGTTCGGAAGTAGTGCGAACTAATGTAGGGTGAAGATACCAATCTAAAGCCGAAAAGATACTAGGACAAGCTTGGGGAGACTGCTGCATGACGATGCTAAATGCTTGTAAGGCTCGATCGGCGCGATCGAGATATTCTAAATTATCTGTAAGTAGGGCTAGACGAACTAAATTAGCGATCGCCACTCCATTTGCTGAAGGCGTGGCATTATCTATATAACTCCGCTCCCTTACTAATAAATCTTTGCTATTATCCGCAGCGTTGTTATAGTATCCCCCCATCTCCACACTCCAGAAATATTCGTCAAACTCCTGTTGCACTTCGATCGCTTTTTCGACCCAATGGCTTTCTTTTGGTGCATTAGTTTGTAGATCGAGAAGTGCTTTTATAAATAAGGCATAATCTTCCGACTGCGCTAGTACTGCAGTATTGCCTTCATAATTGAGTCGGTGAAAGCGTCCATTTTCCCGCTGGCGATCGAGGATAAAATTAACAGCGCCTTTTGCTAATTCTAAATATGACTCATCTCCAAAAACGCCATAAGCCCTTGCTAAACCAGAGATAACTAAACTATTCCAAGCGACAATCATTTTAGTATCGGTAACGGGAGGAATGCGACCCTCCCAGTTACCTGTTTTTGCTTCCTGGTTATTTCTAGCTGGGGGAAAGGTTTCTATTTCTGCTGAGGGTTTCCCATAGCGGACAGCAAACAACTTATCTAAAGCAGCTTCAAGACTATCTGAAAGTTTACCTCCTTGGCTGCGCTGCAATACGTTACTACCTTCAAAATTTGCCTTTAAAGTAATACTAAATTGTTCTTTTACTTCTGCGAATTCTTCAGGAGTCAGCAACTCTTCTAACTCAGAGTAGCGCCAAACATAAAAAGCTCCTTCCTCTGGTTCGGCTTCATCTGGAGTAGTAAAATTATCTGCGTCTTGGGCTGCGTAGAAATAGCCCTCTGGTGAAGTCATTTCTCTTTTGAGCCATTTTACCGTCCCTGATATTGCTCTAGCAAAAGCGGGTTCAGTTACCCCTGTACTCCACAAATTAGCTAAATACTCCAAAATTAATCCGTTGTCGTAGAGCATTTTTTCAAAGTGAGGTACAGTCCAGGTAGCATCTACCGTATAGCGGTGAAAACCTCCCCCAACGTGGTCGTAAATCCCCCCTAAAGCCAAGTCTAGTCCTCTTTGCTGAGACAGTTGGGAGCGATCGAAACTAGATTCAAAACTAAATCTAGTCCCAGATAGTGCCAATTCCGTATAGGGTATCATCGGAAAGCGAGGACGACCGAGATCGCTCGGGCTGCTAGCAAGTATACCTGTATTGTTTTCAATTCCTTCATAGAGCAATTCTTCAGTTAAAGAATCTGCTGGGGACGTTGGGAGTAAGGTAGACCTTTGCAGAGTTGCTAACATTTCTCCTTTAAATTCTTGCAGTTTTTCTTTTTCCCGATCGTAAAAACGACGAATTGACTGTAAAACTTGTAAAAAACCAGGTCTACCGTAGCGAGGTTCTACTGGAAAATAGGTTCCCCCATAAAAGGGTACTAGATCGTCTGGAGTGAGAAAAATATTTAGGGGCCAACCGCCTTGACCAGTTATCATTTGTAGCGCTTGCATATAGATACTGTCAATATCCGGTCTTTCTTCCCGATCGACTTTGATCGGCAGAAAATTCTCATTCATGTAGGATGCGATCGCAATGTCTGAAAATGCCTCTCCTTCCATCACCGTACACCAGTGACAGCTAGAGTAACCAATAGAAAGAAAAATTGGTTTATCCTCATCTTTTGCAGCTTTTAGGGCTTCTTCACCCCAAAACCACCAATCTATCGGATTTTCTGCGTGTTTGCGCAAGTAAAGGCTTTGGGCATTGGCAAGGTGGTTGGCCATGGTCTACGCTTTTTCACTTCTTTTTGCCAGTCTATCGCGTGTTTTGACTTGGCGAGCGATCGCGCCTAGTTTTTCCTCTTACAGTTTACTCCTACCTAGCTTTACAATAGGTAAAGATAGTTTGTGGAGGAAAAAGACTTCCTTTTTTAGATTTTTATTTGCTCTTATCCTTTCAAACCAACGCGTCGAGATCGATCGTGAGTAGATGCTTCGATTGATTTCAATCCAAAATCTTTTATCCAAAATCCGACCATCGAGTTGAATTAAAACAAAACTAATAGTCATATACTAGATATTTTTTATTGTCAATATAAACATTTAATTAAGAGTGATGTAAACTAAATTATATCGTAAATTATCGCGACAATTATGACTGTAATTAAGAGAAAAATGACCCAAGTAAGACCATTTTTCAAGTTAAGAACAGCCAAAGCAAAAGACGTTAAGTACATCAGAAAACTTATTTATGGATTAATTTATAATGAGTCAATTGAATTTTATTTGAGAATAATAGTATCTAAGTTTTTCTTTGTTTTTATTATTGCTTTTATTTTAAAGTTAATACACTTACATTCAGGAATAACAATATTTGATGTTATATTTACAATAATAGTTGTAGTTTATTTAATTAGATCTTTATTCTTCTTATTTCACCCTTTTTATTCTCCAGTGAACTGGAAGAAATATAAGTTGATTGAATCCGATCGGGGTTTAATAGTGGGATGCACCGCTATAGACTATTATAAACATTGTTCCATATTGGGAAATTTATATGTCAAAAAAGCTTGGCGTAAAAGAGGTTTAGGCTCTGCTTTACTAAAATTTTCGATAAAAAAAATCGATAGACCAATTTATCTAGTAAGTAAAAAGAAAAATATTAATTTTTATAAAAGAAATGGCTTTATTCTTGTTTCTTGGGAGGATTTACCATCGACAGTGAAAGCTAGCTTTAAAATTTACCAACCCCACCCTAGATTGTGGGGATACCCTTTATGTTTTATGCAATATAAAGGACACAATACCGTAGCATTCACATATGAAATTTAGAGTCTCGATCGTCTTGATTCTTATGTAGTGGAAGCTGACTTTTTACGGGATCTTTCTGGCGATCGTGAGAGAGGGGACAGTGGGAAGTGTGGGAGGTGTGGGGAGTTAACTAATATGAAATCCGAGAAGTCTATTCTTTTTACGATCGGCAAATGACTGCAGTTGAAATCTCTAGAGCAAATTTTACATAATATCTAAGACAGTAAATTACTTTAACAATCGATCGCAGTCAGTATAAAACATATAGATGTTAGGCTTAACCAGAATAAAGCATTTACTCAAAAGCAAACTTACGAGGCAATTAGTTCTGTTGGGACTAGCCTTACTTATAATACAAAATTCTCTTACGGCAGCCCCCTTAGTCAAGAGCCCCCTCGCACCTCCAGACACTTCCAGTCCTCAAGCGACCCTGAGAAGCTTTATAGAGAATGTCAATCAATCCCACCGAATATTGATGGCAGCTTATGAAGAATATCTCGAAGAGTCGGGACCTTTTCCCTCTCAAGCTATTCGCGAGCAAGCCAAACAAGCCAAATTTTTTTTCAGACGGGCCGAACTTTGTCTGAATCTCAGCGAGATTCCCCCTAGTTTGAAAGGGGACGCAGAGATCGAAGGAACTTTGCTGCTCAAGGAGGTTCTCGATCGAATTGAGATCCCTCCTTATGCTAAAATACCCGATGCTGAAGTTGTTGCCACCAACGATAATTTCGCTCGCTGGACTCTTCCCCATACAGAAATCGACATCGTTAAAGTCGATAAGGGATCTCAAGCAGGAGAATTTCTCTTCTCTCCTGAGACAGTTGCTCGCCTTGAAGAATTTTACGAGAAAGTTAAAAACCTCCCCTACAAACCTGGTGCTACGGAAGGATTTTACCAATTCTATATCTCTAGCCCTGGTATGCTGCTTCCTTTAAAATCGCTTCAGAGTTTGCCTAGTTGGTTGCGTGCTGTCTATTGGGATCAGACCCTATGGCAGTGGATTGGTTTAGGCATTTGTCTGTCGATCTCTTTCTGGATTCCCTACACGAGCTTTCGCTGCAACTGGGGTCGAGTTGCGGCTCTCGAACCTCCACAGCGTACCTGGGAAATGCTGCTAGGTCCCTTAATTACCATTGCTAGTTTGACGGCGGTCGGCTATTTTATCGACGATTGGATCAATATTACCGGAAGGGTACTTCTGATTGTCTTAACCACCTATGAAATCATTTTCTGGATGATGGTAGCGCTAGCAATCTTTCTCTTGAGTAACGCTTTGGCAGAGACTATTATTGCTTCCCCTACAATTGACCCTGATGGTCTAAATGCCAGCGGGATCAGAACAATCTCCCGCCTGTTGGGTTTGAGCATTGGTACAACTGTCCTGATTGTGGGAATTGAGCGGGTGGGGATTTCCCTTGTTCCTATTCTGGCCGGTTTGGGAATCGGTGGTCTGGCACTGGCACTGGCAGCCAGAGGGACTCTAGAAAACATTATTGCTGGACTAACGTTATTACTCGATCGACCCGTAACGGTGGGGGAGTATTGCCGCTTCCAAGATCGAGAAGGAACCATACTGGAGATTGGCCTGCGCTCGACGCGAATTCTCGCTCAGAACGGTGATATACTTTCTATGCCTAATTCTAAATTTTCAGAGCTAGAATTGGCAAACAAAAGCCGAAGGAATCGTATTCTTTTAAGGCAGACTATCGGGCTGCGCTACGATACGACTTCTGAGCAACTGCGCTTTGTGCTGGCTAAATTACGGGCTACGATTCTAGCCCATCCCAAGCTTCTTGAAGAATTAGCACGAGTAAGATTCGTAAAATACGGCGATTACTCCCTCGATCTCGAAATATACGTCTATGCCGATACGGGTAAATTGGCCGAGTTTTTGGCAATTCAGGAGGATGTTTTACTACGAATTAAGGACATCGTCGAGGAAGCGGGGACAGACTTTGCTTTTCCCTCTCAAACAACCTATCTCTCCCAAGATACCGGACTCGATCCAGAGCGAAGTCGTGCTGCTGAGGCTCAGGTTCGGGCTTGGCGATCGAAGGGGAAGCTTCCCTTTCCTGATTTTTCTACCAAGGAACACGAGAAACTTCGCGATACTCTCGATTTTCCGCCAAAAGGATCCCCAAATGAACGTGCAAGCAATTAATTAATATCTTCGCTAATCAATAACCTCCTACTATTGATTTACTGATACAGTAGGCTGAAACATATAGTAACGAGATTTACCCGTAGCTTTTGCTTGATACATAGCAGCATCCGCATTCCGCAATAGGTCTTCTGGGGTATCGTATCCGTGGGAACTTATTGTAATTCCTACGCTACCACTAGGAAAAAGTTGGTGTTCTTCAATAAGTAGGGGGAGAGTTAATTTTTCTAGAATGCGATCGGCTATTCTAATTGCATCCTCTTGACCTTCAATTGAATTAAGTAAAATTACGAACTCGTCACCTCCCCATCTACAAACCGTATCGGAAGTACGCACTACTGATTCTAAACGACGAGAAATTTCTATCAATAATAAATCGCCTACTTCGTGACCTAAAGTGTCATTAACTTGTTTAAAGCGGTCTAAATCAACAAATAATACAGCAAACAAAGAATTATTTTTATTTTTCGACTTATTATTCAGCCTTTCCAAAAATAAAACCCGATTAGGTAAATCGGTTAAATTGTCATATAAAGCACTTTTCATTAGTCGATCCTCAGCTTGTTTGCGATCGGTAATATCGACTACACTACCCTCATAGTGTGATAAATTACCCTCTCGATCGTAAACGCCACGAATATTCTTAGAAATCCAAATTTTACTCCCATCTCGGCGATAAACTTGCAATTCAAAATTGGAAACAGTGTCTTGTTTTTCTAATAACTTTTCGAGTTGAGTGTAATCTTGAGTATTGACATATAGTTGGTGTTGACGATCGACAAGTTCGGCAATTATTTGGTCAGGAGATTCATAACCATAAATTTTTGCTAAGGCTGGGTTAGCATTTAGCAAGCGTCCTTCAATGGAAATTTGAAAGATACCTTCAATCGCATTTTCAAAAATGTGGCGATATTTTTCTTCTGCAATTCTCAAAGCTTCTTCTGACTTTTGGCGTTCGATTATTTCTGTTTCTAATCTAATTTTTTCTTGAGCTAAATATTCCGCTCGTTTCTGTTCTGTGATATCTCTACCAACAGATTGAATCTCAACTAAATTACCTTTTGTATCAAAAATACCCGAACTTTTCCACTGCAAGCAGTGGTTGTTATCATCCGATTGAGCTAAGCATTGTTCGGCAGTAATTATTGGGAGATCTGGAGTCAAAAAATTAATATTTTGAGTAAGTATTGCCCAGTTTTCAGATGAATTTAAAGAGGTTAATTTCTTGCCAAGGGTGTTTTCTTTTTCTCGATCGAAATAATTGTAAAAAGCACTATTTACAAAAACGATCGTACCATCGGGTAAAAAACGACAAATGAGTTCGGTTTGCTCTTCAACAATGGCACGATATCGAGACTTACTTTTTTCTAATGCTTCCTGTGTCTTCAGCAGTTCTTCAATAGTAGTAACGATTTGTTTTACTGTGGGACGAAATATAAATAGTCCTTCTAAAAGCAATACTGTTAGGGTAATAAAAAGCAAAAATAATTCAATTTTTTTTAGTTCGTTAACTCGCGATCGTGCCTCGGCGGTATATTGCTGGGCAATTTTATTCATATACTGGCTGAAATTAGCCTCTGCATCAACGATTTTTTGCACGAGAACTCTTTTAAGATAGGGCGAAATGGTTTCCCCAGATTGCTCTCTTTCCAACAATGCCACCAATCCTTCAGCCGAAGAAATTAGAGCGTAATAAGAGGGTTCAATGTCAGCAAATAATTCTGTTACAGTCTCGCTATTATTGCCTTTGAGATTCAGTTTAGCATCTCCTTGTTGTAAGCCGAGATGGGATTTTTGCAATGTTTGCGTTACTGTTTTGAGTTCAGCTATGCTTTCGTTTTGTACTTCTGGATCTGTGGCAAAATCAATTACTAAGGCAGCTTTGCTCAACTGCTGAGAAAGAGTTCGTTCGTTAGAAGCAATCTTGATTGTATTTGCACGATCGGACTGTTGTACCAACATATATTGGATAAGGGCTTGACCGCCGATCGACAAACCTGCCACCGTAGTTAAAGCAGCTACATATAGCTTAGTAAGCGGACGAGATTTGGCTTGTTTTTCTCCATTGAGATTAGTTTTTATTAAATTAAATGATTTTTTTTCTCGAGCGGAGACTTGAGAATCTGAATTTCTAGACATTGGATCTTTTCCGGACTTGAGCAGCAAACTCATTTGTTAAAAGTGGATGTAAGGTGTAAAGGAGACGGAGAGAGGGAGATGAGAGAGGTAGGAGATGTAAGAGAAATGATGCGCTTTTTCTACCACATTTCCCCCTCACCCCTCCTACCCACATCGCCTTATTGAGATTCCTGGATTAGACGATAGAGAGTGATATAGGTATATTTAGTGTCGTAGACATAAGATGGATCTACTGACCACATA
>JASJDA010000307.1 GCA_030065755.1 Prochloraceae cyanobacterium
TGATTCTCTGGATTGGGTGCTCCCACCCAGCCCTTATACTCAAAATATTCTTTGATTTTTTCAGTAGTTACCTCTTCTACCAGTGGACTCATCCAAATATAACTAGTTACTTTATCCGACTCTAATGCTATTGAATCCACTCGCGATCCGCTAACTAATAACGCTATTCCAGAAATCAATGTTAAAACCTATCGTACTCTCCAGAAAATAGCCGCTCAACTCGATCGCCGAGGCGATCTGGCCAATTCCCCCAACCCGATGAATTTTAATCGCGTCAACGTCGAGCGCGCCTTATTAGAAGAAACTCTATCCCAACTCAATACTATCGGCGCACAACTGGCGATCCAAACCGCTAATCTTAATCGTTTATAAAATTAAGTCATGATTGGGAATATTACTTCTGGCACTCACTCAAAACCCCTTCTCAAATACCTCCTCGAAAAAGAAAAAGCCAAGTTACTCTGCTCTAATATGTTTGGCAATGACTATCAAACTCTAGCCGCCGAGTTTAAATTGTCCCAATCCCTCAGACCTGATATAAAACAGTCGGTTTATCACGTCTCTCTTTCTCTAGACCCCAAGGAAAAATTAAACGCTCGCGCCTGGAAAGAAGTCGCCCAAAAATATCTAGAGAAGATGGGCTTTAAAAACTCTCAATTTGTCGCGGTATTACACCGAGATCGCGACCACGACCACCTTCATATCGTCACTTCTAAGATCGATTTAGACGGTCATGTTGTAAATAGCTCATATGACTACTTCAGATCCCAAACCATAATCCGCGACATCGAACGAGAATACCTACTAAAACAATTACAGAGTTCTTGGGAATGCGCTCGACACCAGCAGCCCCGACACGAAATAGAGGTACTAAACAAAACCTGGGATAATAGCGTCAGACGACACTTACAGAAAACGCTCGATGAAATTGTAGATTTTAATAACCGTTTAACTGTACCTCAACTCCTCAAAGAACTTGGGTCGCACCAAATATCCCATCAAGTTCATTATGCTGATACTGGAGCAGTCCGAGGTCTCAGCTACAGCTACAACGGAATCAACTATTCTGGCACTAGCTTAGGCAGAGCTTATACTTTTCCTGGTTTACAAAAACACAGGGGGATTGTCTGCGATAGCACTATAGAAAGGGAAATCTATAATACCTGCACGATATCTCCTAATACTGCGATCAAAACGAGAGAGTTGTTACAACAGCAGGAGTTACAACAGCAGCAAAGGGATGCAAAAGAACGCAGAGCAATTGAGCTTGAATTAATTAGAAGAGAAGAAGAACGGATTAAACGCTCTCAAGAAAAAGAACTTAAACGAATTAAACTGGAAAAAGAAAGAAAAAAACAAAGAATTGCTGCTCAAAACCAAGAAATTAAGAACTTAGCACCTGTTTTCACTCCCTGTATCGAATACACCCACTTACAAGGTGTACCTATTAGTGAGGCGACTGCTTTTAAAGCACTGAACCATATACATAAGACAATTTGGAATGAACCAGTAGAAGATGGTCTGTGTGTAGAAACCAAAAACTATATAATCACTATCAAAGCTAATACTAAAAATGAGCCTATCCTTAGCCCTAATGACCAATTAGAAATCGGCTTAAACTGTTGTCAATTACGTGTTGAGAGAAAAGATACTAGTGATGAAATTTTATCGATTAATTATCGCGATTACCAGAATCGGGATGTCGATAACATACACATAGTGTACAACCAATTAACTAGTTCCGACTACTATCTCTTACAGTCACTGCAAAAACCAGTTTCTCGCCTCAAACAATTACAGCAGCGCCAATTACATTCTCAAAGTGAATTTTCAAGAGAACAAAAGCGATTACTACAATTACAGCAGCAGAGAGCCGAAATTTCTCAAAAATCACTCGAACCTACTTTAATTGAAACTGAAGACGATAGATTAGAAAAACTCAACACCACCCCTGAAAAAGTCCTCTGGAATAAATACAGTTCTGGTATTGCCGTTTCTACCTGGGCTGACCTTGAAAATATCGCTAATCTAGCTCTAGATGATGGTTGTAGCAAAGCTACTACTGCTAATTTTCTGGCAACAGCACCCCAATTAAAAGGTGAAATTGAAAAAAGAGGCTTTAAAAAAGTAGAACTAGATGTCAAAAAACAGGTTGAATTGGCTTGGCACAAAACCAACCACTACCAACAATACAAGCAAGCTCTTGTTGCTGGCGATGTACTTCTATTAACGGTGAGACAATACGGTGATGTCATAGTCGAGGGTAAGATCCAATTAAGAAGTAATCAGGATGCTTGGGAAATTCAATATCTAAGCCGCCAAAATACTTTGACTTTGACCAAACCATTAGAAAATAAGACACTGCTTGAAATTAAATACGATCGAGTCGTTCACCTCACCGATACAGATCTGGAGCTTGAAATACTCTACAACTTGACAAATAAATTCTCTTCTGCTCTCGTTGAGGCTGAAAGAGAACGCAGAATTGAACAAATAGAAAGACAAAGACAGCACGAGCGCGAGCGCGAACGGGGTTATGGCGGTTTTGAACTTTAAACTAAACGTCTTAGTTTAAATACCGAGGAAAAGTTCTAAGTACCTCTGTGGGCATTAATTATAACTTGAACTTTTTGGTGTTTATATTATTACCTTGACAATACACAAAGCGATCGCTATCGAATTTTACTGACTATGGTTCATCCCAAACCAGTCAAAATGGCTGCACAAGCAAGAGAAGCTTTAGGATCTCTGCCATTATTTGAAACGGAAATTAGACGATTAGGCGAAACTATTTCGGAGGCCAATGAAATTTCCCAGAAGCAACGAAAACGAGAAGAGAATCAATTTATAACTCCAACTCAAGAGCGCTCGCTAACCAAAAAACGCGGTAGACCAGCTACAGGTAAACGCAGCGATCCTAACTGGATTGGCAGAACCTACTATATCCGTAAAGAAACCGATCTAGACATTGAAGATGAACTAATTAAGCTCAAGCGGGCTGATATTAATTTAGACAAATCCGAATTGGTGGATTTCCTACTTGATGCCTGGGTGAAATGGCGAAAAGGTGAAAATATAGATTTTTATATATCCGAAATTTCGCCAAGGCAAAAAGATGAATCTCCGTAAAGTCCTCACTGGCTGCATCAAACAGACCCTAGACACGCTGGCTTTAAGCTTTGTGCTTACTTTTAAGACCAATCTGTGACATCCTCGAGAGTATCTGGAGAGGTTTCACCAATTGCTTGATAAAAAGCTCTCTCGGCTGCCGCAGAGAGAGCGCGCTTGGCATAGCGTTTAAAACTGCTCTCTGACTTATGACGAGTTAAAGTACGAGCGTGTAAACTATCCATTCCTTTGAGTAGCAAGTTAGTAGCAAAAGTATGGCGCATTCGATGTGGGGTTATTTCATTAAGTCCAGTTTTAGACTCTAAATCTTTAATTAAATAATAAATTCCTTGATAGCCCAGTCTTTGGGGTTTATTGGGAATGGGATTGTAAGATAAAAACAGTGGTTGAAGGCGAGAAAAACGTTCTTTTGCCACTCGACGCTCTTGTAAATAAGCATTTATTGCCGTCCTTCCTGCTTTATTTAAGGGCACAGTGCCGCTACTATCGTCTTTACCTTGACGGATATAAAGCCTTACTCCATCGTAATCTCCCAAGTTCAGAGCCGCTACTTCCGATGCTCTCAAACCGTGGAGCAATACTTGTAAAATAGCTGCATCTCGCGCTCTGGTAACTATTGGGCGCGACCCTACTGCTTTTAATAGAGCTTCTACTGTATTTAAATTTAAATCTCGCGCCGGAGGAGAGGACAATTTAAGTTGAGAAACTGGAGTGACAGGATTGCTCTCAAGCGTACTCGGATAAGCTAACACCAGCCAATCAAAGAAACTAGAAACTGCCGATAGTGCCCGATTGACCGAACTTGGAGCTAAAGACTCGATTAGATGCTCCTTGTACTTAACTATCAACCGAGAGTTAACCGAACCTAGTGGTTTGTCAGTCCAGTTGAGAAAGCGATTTAATTCCCTGCGATAAGCTTTTTGGCTGTTGGGGCTAAAGGAGCGCGCCCCCATAAACTCATCTACCCTACAGCGACGCCAATCGGCGGGTCGATTTTTAGCTACTGTCAACTTATTTTGCTGTTGCGCTCTCCTTGCGCTGGTTACGCCAGAGCGCTGTGAAGCTATCCCATTAGTTCTTCTAGGTTATCTAACTTACCTATTATCTCACAAGGATCTCGGTCAGTGTAAAATAATTGAACATTATCTTACTCGGAAGCCCGACACTAGATGCCCGCGCTCGTTATGAAGTTCGAGCCCAACTTATTAAGATGCTTTCAAAGAAGTTCCTTGTTTGGAGTCGAGACCATCAGAATCACAACGAGAGCCAAGAGCAAAGAAGATTTCCGAGAGATCTTTTTGAGAAGCATTCTCGATCAATTTAGCCCAATCTTTATTGAGATCGATTTTCAGACCTAGTTTGGTTAAGAGTCTTTGCCAATATTCAAGCTTGAAATCAGGAGGCATCAAGGAAATTAGTTTGAAAAAATCCCCAGTGTAAGTATTGGTCTTACCGTTGATAAATCTACTCACTTGAGAAGGGCTTTTACCCCAAAGCTCAGCTATTTTTTCGTTAGTATAGCCAAATTGAGGAAGTGTATTGACTTCCCTGAAAATTTTGGAAACCTCTTGATTAAAATTTGTGATTTCCTGAGTCATCTCGGACAGAGCTGCAAATACATGGTATTATTGCATATGGTACAAGCTAGAAGATTAATCTTGACCATATCCAAGATCATAACTTAAAGCGATCGGGGAGGTAAGTCTCGGAGCGGCATTATAAATACTTAAGCCTTGCTCCTATAGAACAAAGCTAGCAAAAGGTTGTACTATTGTAGAATTAAAGCTTTTTCCCGACGAGCAAAACACTGCTAGGAAAATCTGAAATCCAGAATGCCGAAGATCCTTGTTGGCGCTTGGAATTGAAAGCAGTTCTATATTTCGATGTTCAACAGGTTTTATCTCTGGGAAATCTCAAACACAGCCAGATAAGGAGGTGGGTAATGAGAAGACGACGTAACCGTATCAGTAGCCAAAAGGAGGTTAAATTATGATTTAACCGAGTATCAGTTAAAAATTCGGTCTGACCCGATAAATATACCTTGTTGGCTTAGTAATCATTGTCATTATTTGACAATTAGGTGAGGTTTTTTTTGTCTCACTTACTGTTAATCCTACTAGGCACAGGGGAGCTTTGTCAACATCTTGGCAGCAGAAAATTAGGTCAACTGTCTGAAAAGCTGACCGAGTAGAATTCTATTTTTAATAAGATTTGTTGACAAAAAGGAAAGCTACGTCACCTCAATAGCTGGCAATTCCCACACAAAGAATGGTCATTCTAACAACATATTAAGGCTCCCGCAGCCGACAAAACACATTAATATTCTCCCTCTATTTGATGGAGAATAAAATGATCGATTTCCTTTGGAATTGCCAGCAACAGAAAATGTACGTTGTTGGAGGAAATTGTGAAAGTAAACGAAGTTCAAGTCAATGAGAGCCTAGATAAAATAGACAGTACAGTTTTATGGCCGATTCACATTGAGCATTTACTGGCTGAAGGATTTAAGCCAAAGCACATATTAGAGTGGTATCAAGCCGGGCTGAGATCCTTAACAGAAGAGAAAGCGACTGCCCTTGGTTTCAAGGTCTGGGTAAGTGGGGAATGGCGCTCGGGCTCGGGGATATATTTCCCATTTACCCCAACCTTCGGACAGGTGCGGCTAGATAGTCCGCTCGTCCGAGAAAAGGGCAAACCAGCTAAATATCTCACACCTCATAAGAAGAGATCCCAGGCATATATCCCAGAGCGATGCGGAGTAGTCACTGAAGGGATTAAAGACGCTTTTGCCGGAACCATTATTGGAGAAATACCTACCGGAGCGATCGCGGGAGTCAGCCATTACAGGAAAACATTACCGCAAGGAGCTGGATACACAACAATATTTGATTCGGATGGATGGTATAATCCGCAAGTGTTCCGAAACCTAATCAATATGGGTATTTGGCTTATTGGTAAAGTACAACTTTTACCAGAAATACCAGGACAACCGAAAGGGGGACTCTGCGAATACTTTAAAGCTGGTTATACGGCAGAAGATTATAAAAACCTCATAGCCACGGCTTATACTCCCAAAGAATTAATCATGGAATGGGCAAAGCATTGGGAGAAAATGCCAGATTTATGGATGTCTTTAGCGATTAGGACTCTAATAGACTTAGCTGTTCAACATTTAGATCCTTTGGAAGTAGAGGCCGTTCTCAGGCGAATCAAGAAAGCAACGGGCACATCGGTGATGAGGTTGCGAACCCTCCAGTTAAAAGCTATTGAAAAACATGGTTTAGATAATGATGTAGGCATTGCCAAAAAATTAGATTGTAAACAATTGTATGACTTTGTTGAAAAAGAATACGGCAATCGTTTGAGGTTGAACGAACTGGGACAGACGATCGAACTCGATGGAGAAGAATTCGATGTAGACAAAGCATATATCAAATTGCTCAAGTATTATAACCTCAACGTCAGTAAATATTTTACCGCCGATGTATTTTGCGAAATAGCTGAATCTAACTCCTATAATCCCGTCACAGAATATCTCGAAAAAGTTGGCACAACTGTCAAGCCCCTCGAGATCAATAACCTCTCAAGTCGATATTTCCACACCACAGATCCTATCTATGACATTTTCCTCAAGAAAACTCTCATTAGCGCAGTAGCCAGAGCCTTTAGCTCAGGATGTAAAGTCGATACAGCTTTAGTACTTCAGGGAGACCAAGGGGTAGGAAAGTCTACATTTTATAAGATACTTGGCGGAGACTGGTTTGACGATAGCATGGGCGATGGAAGGGATAAAGACGATCTGCTCAAGCTTCATAAGTGCTGGATACAAGAGTGGAGCGAAATTGAGCGAATTTTCGGTAAACGTCAAGCTGGAGAAATCAAAGCTTTCCTCTCAAAACGCACAGATTTATATCGAGTCCCCTATGGTCGCATTACCAAAGAATATCCTCGAGGTTCCATTATTGTCGCTTCGGTAAATAATGCTCAGTTTTTAGTAGATAGTACAGGCAATAGAAGATATTGGATAATCCCCGTCAAAGTGAGTGCGATCGATCTCGAAATGCTACGAAAAGAAAGGGATGCAATTTGGTCAGCCGCAGTAGCAGCTTATAAAGCTGGAGAATCTTGGTGGTTAACCAGAGAGGAACAAGAACTTTCCGAAACCAATAACGAGCAGTTTCAGATTGTCGATGAATGGGCAACGGAGATCGCCTCTTATGTAGACGGACTAAAGAGAGTAAGCGTAACTGAGATTCTCGAAAGGTGCTTTGATTATGAGATTGGCAAAATCGAGCGAGGATCTCAGATGCGGGTAGCCACAATTCTATCTAGTCTCGGTTGGCAAAAAATCGGCATGAGAGAACATCTCGGTAAGAGACAGCAATGCTGGAGTTTACCCCAGCCTCAAGAGTACCCCCCGCAGAAACCACCTTCAACAGAAGAGCGCGACCATACATCCGTTAAAGAGAAGATGGCAACAGCACCCATTGAAAACAGGGAAGTTAACTCATCAGTGGTGGCCGTACTAGAAAGACCCCCAGTAGATATCAAACCGACTCCAGTCTCAACACCAGTAGAAACTACGAACTTCTCTTGCCCTATTGCTTCAGCAGTAGAGAAACCGCAACTAAAAAACCAAACCATAGAAAGGGAAAACCCCAGAGCAACAGCACTAGAAAACTCCCAGCTAAAAACCGTTTCATCCTTGAGCGAAAACTCAATAGCGAAGCTATATGAAACCGACGAGCAAATATTGCAACTAGCGGAGTGGTTGGAATCACTTGATTCCCCAGAAGGTTTAGCCGAGCTTAAAAAATGCGACTTTTATTCGAGAGAGTTGTTTAACAAAGCTGCTTCTCTACTATCTTCTCAAACCCGAGCCAGGCTGAACCAATATGCCCTAGCTATTAACAATGCTTCTACAAGTAATGGTAGCACTCTCAACAACGACGGCAATGCGAGCGATAACGAGAAAACGGAATTATCTAAAAGCCAAAATAAATCCGAGCCGAACGATGATTACTCAAGCTATCCTCACCCAACAAGTAAGAATCCTGCTGCATGTAGAAACCGTGCCAGTAAGTGTAAAGAAATCATGCTTGGTTCCTCTGATTCTAATCAGTTAGAAGATGGATTGAGTATCAATGGGTTTTCTGAGCACGAAATTAAATGGGTGTACACGAGTCTATTGAACCCAAGGGAGCAGAAGAAATTTGATGAGGTTAGGAGAACCTCTCAATTAGACGTTTTTAACCAATAGTGAAAGCTGATTCAAGCTGACCGAGTAGAATTCTATTTATAATTAATTATAAATAAACATTTAGTTACCATTTGCCAATGCCATTCCAAGTTTTATGGATTAGCTGATAACAACTTTTCGGAATAAAATTCCACAAAAGTTTGTCTTTCATTCCTTTCATGCCTTTGGCCTCATAGATAATTTGACCAGCTTCTTTTACTAATGTTAAATTCACCTGAGCTGGCTGATTATTTTCTAGAGGTAATAAAGATTCATAAAGTAATAATCTAGCTTTTTCAAACAACCTGTTGGTATTGTATAGTTTCAGAGAAACTATTTCTTTTTTTAGTAATCTCCAAGTTTTTATTTCTGAGATCTCATTTGATAAAAAATCGAGAATCATTGTCCTAAAATCCAAGTCATCTCGTTCAGAATATTTAACTCTTAGTTGCTCAATTTTTTCTTCTATACGTTGCTTACCTATTTTGAGGCAAATTGGCATATTTTCTGGAGATAAAGTGATTTCTTCTCGGCTAAGAATGCTTTCTATTCCCTTGTATTCAATATATCAATACTATTTGCTTTGAGGAGATTGCTTGCTTTAGAAGTTTTTTTCTTCGTCTTTTTCTTCTTCTTAGCCATCTTTTTTTTGCTTTTTATTGAAGATAGATAAAATCTATTAGCTGATTTTAACAGTTTTAAAAATATCTCATCAACTAAAAAGAATGATGATTTTAAATCAGTCAACAGTCAACAGTAATCAGTTATCAGGTCTCCCTCATGGATTTAAACCACGAGTGAGACATTCTACCTAATTAGGTAGGGGACGAAATCAGTTAGCAGTAATCAGTTAACAGTTATCAAATTGAAGAAAATATTGGTTTAATTGATAACTGATTACTGATAACTGATGACTGTTAAATAGGTATTTTTCTAGTGTAGTTGAATCTTTTCTCAATAAAACTAAAAAGTTCAGTTTTGTTTAGATCTACTCTCAACCTGTACCCTCGGTTGAGAGTAGATGGTCAAGGGGAAAAGCTTGGTATACTTAGCTTCTCGCCACCTCTCAACTTCTCTCAACCTAAAAGCAAAACTTTTTTGAAATAAAAAAATTGTCGGTCGTTGCTAGACTGAAAAGTCTACTTAGATTTTTTAAATATAGGAAAAGTTCTTGAAGTTGGTTAAGAGGTTGAGACCTATTAATTTAAACTAAGACGTGTAGTTTAAAACTCAGGCTCTCGAGATGAAAATGTCGTCGTAAGAAGTTTAAGCTTGACTGTAATTTAGTTAAGGTTTAAAATATAAACATCCTAACAAACGATCGCCAAAGCCGAGTGCAGGTGCGCTAATGAGCAATATAGAACAAAGATTAAGTTTCATCTCCCAAAGAATTCAGCAGATAAAGAATTCAGGGGAAATAGCAGCGCCAAATACCTGGATACAGAAGTTTTACGTCCCCAAGAACGGCAAGCGATACGAGTACTATCGTTTAATGAAAGCTTGTAGTCGGAAGTCAAAAACAGGCAAAATCCAGGGACAAATAGAAAGATACCTCGGCAAGCTGGGAAGCAAGTTATATAAAAAGTTCACCGCAGCGATCGACCGTAGAAATCAATTACAGAAATTAGAGAAAATCTACCAAAAACTGTTGGTATTACTTGAGTCGGAATTGGTTAGTGGAGGTATTGTTTCAGAAAGTGCTAATGAAGGTGAAAATCGGAAAAGACCTAAACTAACCAATTCAAAGAGCGATAATCAAGATACGACCAACCGAATAGCGGATCTGGCAAGAGCGATCGCTCTTTTGCAGAAAAACCAGGAACAGTTATGGAAGTGGTTAGTCAAAGTGGTCGAAAAGGTGGGGATTGCGATAGGAGAGCACGAGCGGCTAAGCGGCGCGACACTCGCATCATCAAAGTAGTCGCGATCGCCCTATATTTACTTTTTTCTGAACTGGAAACAGCAACAGCAGCATTAGTTGCTCCGTCTACCATTAATCTACGTATAAACAACTAGCTGTTAGATTAATTAATAACAGTGACATCCAGGGCGAAATCGCTATAAAATCTAT
>JASJDA010000045.1 GCA_030065755.1 Prochloraceae cyanobacterium
AAGGAATGTGGCAACCTCAGCAATTGTCAGAATTAAAAGATAAATTAAAAACATCTGGTCTTGAGTTAGATCCCGACGCTCTCACAAAACTTACCGAACATCCTATGGGTGCTGTTGTCAGTCTTGGGGGTTGCACCGCATCATTTGTTTCCCCTTCTGGACTGGTATTGACCAACCATCACTGCGCCCGTGGTTCGATACAATATAACTCAAAACCTTCAAATAATCTTCTAGAAAAAGGCTTTTTAGCGCCAAAAATAGACGAAGAATTGCCAGCTGCTCCTGGTAGTAGAGTATACATCACAGTTGCTGTCGATCGCGTCACCGATCAGATCGAAAATGCTCTCGATACAAATATTACTGGTTTAGCTCGCTATCAAGCAATTTCCGATCGCCAAAAACAATTGGTGCGAGAATGCGAAAGAGATTTAGGACATAGCTGTCGAGTGTATAGTTTTTATGGAGGTTTAGAATACTATCTCATCAAACAGCTAGAAATTCGCGACGTTCGTTTAGTATATGCTCCTGCTTCGGGTATTGGCTTTTTTGGCGGAGATATAGATAATTGGCAATGGCCCAGACATACAGGAGATTTTGCCTTTTATCGTGCTTATGTAGGTAAAAATGGTCTTCCTGCTGATTATTCTCCAGATAACGTTCCCTATCAACCCAAACATTATCTCAAAGTTTCTTCTACTGGTCTCAAACCCGATGACTTTGTTATGGTAGTTGGCTATCCAGGTAGAACTAATCGATATCGCTTAGCAGAAGAAGTAGAAAATACTTTTCAATGGTACTATCCCACTGTTCTGAAAATATTAGCTAATTGGTCGGAAAGAATCGAGAAAGAAACTGAGAACGACCCCGATGCCAAAATTAAATATGCCGGTCTCGTATTCGGTATCAATAACACAGCTAAAAATTTTCAGGGGATGATAGATGGTTTTGCTAGAACTAATTTATTACAAAGCAAGAGTCAGCTAGAAAGAGACCTAGAAAAATGGATTGAAAGTGACGAGCGATTGCGAGATCGCTACCAAGACAATCTCAAAAATCTTAAAGCTCTCATAGCCCGCAAGCAAGCCATACAAAAAAGAAATCTACGCCTGCGTTATTTGAGTCAATCGGATTTATTAAATACTGCCAGTCGATTATATCGTTTGAGCGTAGAGAAACAAAAGCCAGATAAAGATCGCGAACCAGGCTATCAAGAGCGAGATTTAACCCGTTTTAAAGAGTCATTAATTCGGCTCGATCGCCGTTTTGACAGCGAAGTAGATAAAGTAATTTGGCTCAAATTCATTGAAGATTATGCTATTGTCCCCAGTCAAGATCCCATTGAAGTCTTCGATCGATTTTTTAGCATAGGAAAGACTTTAGAGCCAGATAAACTGAAAACTAAGCTAGATGCTATGTATCAAAAGACCGATCTAAGCGATCGGCAAACCCGTCTAAAATGGATGGACGAGTCGCCAAAAGCTTTTGAATCTAGCGAAGATCCCTTTATTCAACTAGCAGTTGCTATGTTTGACTTAAATATGGCTGTCGAACGAGAACAAAGAGAAATAGAAGGTTCTCTACAACAGTTGCGATCGCGCTATATGGAAGGTTTAATAGCTTACTATCGCCATTTAGGTAAACCCATATATCCCGATGCTAACGGTACCCTAAGAGTTACTTTTGGTCGCATCGAAGGCTATTCAGCAGCCAATGGCAACTTTTACTCACCCTTTACTATCCTGCGCGGTATTGCAGAAAAATACACTGGTCGAGACCCTTTTAACGCACCTAGAAGACAATTAGAACTAATTGAGAACAAAACCTACGGTCCTTACTACGATCCGCGTCTAAATTCGGTTCCTGTTAACTTTCTCAGCGACTTAGATATTACTGGTGGTAATTCTGGGTCTCCTACTCTAAATAATAGAGGTGAGTTAGTAGGTCTAGTATTTGACGGCAATTACGATAGTATCATCAGTGATTGGCAGTTTACTGACAATAGCAGGGCTATTCACGTAGATATAAGTTATGTGCTGTGGGTGATGGAATATGTAGATAATGCAGATAATTTACTAGCAGAATTGAAACTCGATCGCGTAGCGCCTCGCTAGGAGCGAGATCGTACCTCAATGGGAAACCAATAACGATCGTAGAATTACGATCGTAGCTCTCCCTCTAAAGAGAATAAGTAGAGGACGAACGGGTTGGAATCTTCCCGTCCTCCCACTGAAGTATATAGCGCCCGCGCAGCGTGGTTATCTGGTTCTGTGGCAACCCAAGCCTCCTGGCAACCGAGGGTTTTTCCCCGTGCAAGGAGTGCCTTCAGCATTTTCTTAGCAATGCCTTGGCGCTGATATGTCGGTGCTACGCCGACTTCATTGATAAATAGCTCGGCAATTTTATCGGGGTGAACGTAATGAACACCTGAAGCAAAGCCAACGACTTTGTTGTTATCGATGGCAACGACCATATGATGTCGCGGATCCCTCAAGAACTCCTTTGCTAAGTCTGCTTGCACTGGGTAGTCAAATACATCAGCTTCTACATTTTCAAGAACCATCCAATCGTTTTCTCCAAGCAGTCGAATCGATACTTCGGAGTGTTTCATCATATATTAATCGAGATAGGATACTTTTTCATACTTTTTTCTATACTTTTTCATACTTTTTTTTACTGAAAAATACTGACAAATTTTCCAAATACAATAATAATAATAATAATTGATATATTACTTGGATGCTTAATATTTACAACAAAAAACTACAAAAAACTATTTGTCAAACTAATAATTAGTGAGTGTTTTTCCATGTTAATTCTCTTTCCTGAAGATGTAAAATATTGCGAATTTACCCATCCAACCTCCACTTCAGTAAACAATCTAAAAGTTTTGAAATATCACGGACATTCATTTATTAAAATCAAGTCTTACGCTCACAATCAGTTACAAAATGCTATATCATACTGTCGAGAATTATTAGAAGATCGCTCATCAGTTCGACTCCCGATCCTACTCAAAGAACCTACAGCTTATAGTCTTTGGTTTGAGACTAGATCGAGAAACATAGTTGAAGCCAAGCCTTGCGATCTCGATCGACAAAAACCAACTGTTAATAATAAAGTAAAAACTACCCTAAAATATCGAGGGGTAGAAATTGTTCGAGAAACTAAACAGCCATCTTTATCCCACGATCGCAATACTCATCATTTGAAATATCGAGGTCAAGATTATTCTCAATAATCAAGAAAAGGGCAAAGTTTATATAATTGGAGCAGGGCCAGGGAGCATTAGTTATCTTACTCTCAAAGGGCAACAATTGCTTTCGATCGCCTCTGTAGTAATTTACGACGCACTTGTAGATCCAGAATTATTACAGTTAGCACCGCCAAATTGCCTCAAACTAGATGTGGGTAAGCGAGGAGGAAGACCCAGCACCCCTCAGCAAAAGATTAATCAATTACTCATAGCATATTGTTTGCAAGGCAAACAAGTAGTTAGACTCAAAAGTGGGGATCCTTTTATTTTCGGTCGCTCCAGTGAGGAAATACAAGCACTGAGCGCAGCAGGTTGCGATTTTGAGATAATTCCAGGGATTTCTTCTGCAATAGCCGCACCAACACTAGCAGGAATTCCCCTAACCGATCGAATTTTCAGCACCTGTTTTGCAGTTTTGAGCGCTCACGACCCAGATAAACTCGACTGGGAGGCTTTAGCTAGGATCGATACTCTAGTAATTCTAATGGGAGGACGCAATTTAGAGAGAATAGTGCAGCAGTTGAAAGACAATGGTCGATCGCCTCTCACTCCCGCAGCCATAATACGCGATTGTTCTCGTCCGTCCCAACAAGTTTGGAGTGGCACGTTAGAGGATATAGTAAATAAAACCAGTGGTGTTTCTCTTTCACCAGCAGTAATTGTAGTTGGCGAGGTTGTGAAATTGGCAGATAATTTACAATTGCAGCAGCAACACAAACCTTTAGCGAGTAAAACTATTCTAGTCACTCGTGCAGCCGGACAATCGGCTAAATTTACAGATTTATTACAACAGCAGGGAGCAAATGTCATAGAAATACCTGCTTTAGAAATTCGTCCCCCTTCCAGTTGGGAAGGTTTAGATCGAGCGATCGATCGCTTACAAGATTTTCACTGGTTAATCTTGACCTCAGCTAACGGAGTAGAATATTTCTTTAAACGCTTGACAAATTTAGGTAAAAATGCAGTAGATTTAGCCCAAATTAAAATTGCTGTAGTTGGCAAAAAAACGGCAGCAACTCTCAAAAAACAGGGCTTACGAGCAGATTTTATTCCTCCCGACTTTGTAGCAGACTCATTAGTCGAAAATTTCCCAGAAGCTTTAACTAACAAAAAAATACTCTTTCCTCGCGTAGAAACTGGAGGGAGAGCAATTTTAGTCAAAGAATTAAGTGCTGCTGGTGCAGAAATTGTAGAAGTTGCAGCCTACGAGTCTGGATGTCCGAAGGAAATAGATGCTGCTGCATGGGAAGCAATACAAAAAAAACAAGTCGATATAATTACCTTCGCTAGTTCCAAAACAGTGAGAAACTTCGCTCAACTGATAGAATCAGCAAAAGGAGATAATTCGGCTCGATCGCTCTTAGAGGGAGTCACTATTGCTTCGATCGGCCCGCAAACTTCTCAAAGTTGCCGAGAAATATTGGGAAGAGTAGATATAGAAGCATCCGTTTATACCTTAGAAGGACTGACAGAGGCGATCTTGGGGAGTGTGGGAGAGGGGGAGAGGGGGAGAGGGGGAGAGGGGGAGAAAGATATGTAGTAATTATGCATTGTCTCTAACCTCTGACCCCTGACCCCTGACCCCTTTCTGCTAAGGATAAAAAGCCAACTGAGGTAAACCCAAAGTTTCCTCCCAACCCATCATTAAATTTAAACACTGCACTGCTTGACCAGCCTGACCTTTCATTAAATTATCAATAACTGACATAACAATTATGCGCTCGGTATGGGGGTCAACTTCTATGCCTATGTAACATAAATTGGTCCCGCTAGCCCATTTGGTTTGAGGATAAAAGCCACTGGGCAAAACTTTAACAAAAGGAGAAGAGCGATAAAAAGCACTATAAATTGTAATTAAATCTTCTCGAACTAATCCAGGATCCCTTAAAGTACCGTAGACAGTTGCTAAAATGCCCCTAACCATAGGAATGAGATGGGGGGTAAACTGCACCCTAATTTCTTGTCCCGCTAATTCAGTGCAAATTTGTTCAATTTCTGGAGTGTGTCTGTGAGCAGCTACACTGTAGGCTCCCAGAGAGTTATCTGCTTCTGCTAACAATAAGTGAGTTTTACCTTGCCTTCCTCCTCCAGAAGTTCCCGATTTAGCATCAATAATAGCCGTTTCTGGTAGAATTAAACCCTGTTTGAAAAGTGGAGCAAGTGCCAAGAGACTTGCGGTAGGATAGCAACCAGGACAACCAACTAACTGAGCTTGCTGAATCGGTTCGCGGTATAATTCAGGCAAGCCGTAAACTGCAGTAGCAGCTAATTCTGTATCTGTACGTTCTTTTTTATACCAAGTGGTGTAGGTTTCTAAACTAGTAAACCTGTAGTCAGCCGATAAATCTAGTACCTTACAACCCTTTTCTACCAAAGCAGGAGCCATTTGAGAGGCCAAACCGTTAGGCAAACTCAAGAAAACCACCTTACTTCTTGAAGCGATCGCCTCTAAGTCTATAGCATCTATATTTAAATTGACCTGATGAGCGAGATGAGGATATAGAGAAGCAAATGGCTTTCCCGCGCTGCTGTCCCCTGCTAGATAAGCTATTTCTACTAAAGGATGTTCTGTAAGCAGTCGAACTAGTTGGACTCCGCCATAACCAGAAGCACCAATAATTCCTATAGGTAAACGTTCTAGATCAACCATAATTTTTTTTACAAGTAATATTGAACATAGTGGCTTGGCTTGGGTTGAATTTTTGATTTAACCCTGATATAAGGAGAATAATTTTTTAACAGTACCAAGAGTTGATTTCTGTTACAGATAGTGCTTTTTATCTTTTAACTTTTAACAATCTCCAGCTTCAGTAAAACAGCAAACAAGCTACAATCAGATCGAGAGAAAAGTTAGAAAAGTTTACAATTATTTTTTAGTTTAATTTGTCTAGTGGAAGCTCCTCAAAATAAATCCTTCGAGTTCGATTCGCTCGACGCTGCCATAGCCGAGATTAAGGCAGGTCGTATGTTGGTGGTAGTTGACGACGAAAACAGAGAAAACGAAGGCGATCTCATTTGTGCCGCCCAATTTGCTACGCCAAATACTATTAACTTTATGGCAGTAGAAGCGCGGGGACTGATTTGTTTGGCAATGACAGCCGATCGCCTCGACAAATTAGACATTCCCCTAATGGTCACTAAAAACACCGACACAAATCAGACAGCATTTACTGTTAGTGTAGACGCTGCTCCTCATCTGGGTGTCACCACAGGCATATCAGCAGAAGACCGCGCCCGTACCATTCAGGTTGCTATTAATCCTGCTAGCCGATCGGAAGATCTCACTCGTCCAGGTCACGTATTTCCCATCCGCGCCAGAGCTGGTGGCGTTTTAAAAAGGGCAGGTCACACCGAAGCGGCTGTGGATCTGGCAAGACTGGCGGGATTATATCCAGCAGGAGTAATTTGCGAGATTCAAAACCCTGACGGTTCAATGGCAAGATTACCACAATTAATTGCATATGCCAAGAAACATCAGCTTAAAATAATAAGTATTGCGGATTTAATCAGTTATCGCCTCAAACACGATCGCTTCGTCAACCTAGAAACTGTTTGCAAATTTCCCAGTCAGTTTGGGGATTTTAAGATTTACGCATACAAGAATACCCTCGACAATACAGAACATCTGGCTATTGTCAAGGGAGATCCGGCAGAATTTCGAGATAAACCAGTCATGGTAAGGATGCACTCGGAATGTTTAACTGGAGATGCTCTGGGCTCCCTGCGCTGCGACTGTCGGATGCAGCTACATACAGCCTTGAAGACGATCGAAAATGCGGGTCTGGGAGTTGTAGTTTATCTGCGACAAGAAGGACGGGGAATAGGGCTAGTCAATAAATTAAAAGCTTATTCCCTACAGGATATGGGACTCGATACAGTCGAAGCTAACGAAAGATTGGGTTTTGCTCCCGATCTTCGGGACTACGGTATGGGAGCGCAAATTCTCAACGACCTGGGGATTAAGAAAATTTGCTTGATTACCAACAACCCTCGCAAAATTGTCGGTTTGAAAGGGTATGGATTAGAGGTTGTCGATCGGGTACCTTTGTTAATCGAAACTAACGATTACAATTCTGGGTATTTGGCAACTAAAGCCAAAAAAATGGGTCACTTGTTGCTGCAAACCTATTTAATGGCAGTGGCGATCGATTGGGACGAACAAGTAGAATCGGTCAAAGATCGCTACGAGCAATTAGAAAAATTACGGGATTTGGCAAGCTCTGAGGAGCTGTTGTTACAAGAAGAAGCAAGACCAGTAGCGATCGCACTGTTTAGCAAACCTTCTGCGATCTTTCACTTAGGTTTCGATCGACCGTCACTGGCAAAACCAGATTGGTACACAAATTGTCGCACTCCTTACGCAACAGGAATCTTCAACATTTTAGACAAAATTTCTACTTGGCCTGAAGTCAAGCGTTTGGAATTCCTCATTGCTTGTGTAGACGATCCCATCCTCTGCTTGCAGTCCAATCTCGATCGACATACTTTCCCCCTAACTCAAAAACCTTCTACCCTTTGTAACAATTTACAAACCCAAACAATTTATAGTTTTACAGTAAAGGAAAGCTAAGAGTTTATTAACACAGAAAGTGACAAATGTCAATTAGAGTTTTACCAGCCTCTGGCTGGAGTTCAAGGCTCCCTATTAGGGTAGTCCCCAATAAGTTGGGGTAAAATTTCCAACTTATTGCTCTGTTCCCTATTCCCTGTTCCCTGTTCCCTTTTACTCAACTTTTGATTTGAGTTTTAGTATCAACTCTCTAACAACCTGGTTTTCTGTTTTTTCTTTTTGTTTGCAATAGGCTTTAAGTATTGCGTCTTCTTCGTTAGAAAGCCTAAAAGTTTTTTTAATCACGCCATCACTATGCCGTCGATATCTTCTATAATAATTCTATCATTAAGTAGTCGATCGTTGAAAATTGACCATCCCCGCTCTAGAAGGGTGAGGATTCTTGGTTCAATAATTGTGACTTTTGACAGCAATTGCATTGCGAGATTATTGGCATCCTTGAATAAAATCTATAACTTGGTGTATGTGTCCTGGTTGGGTAGCAATCAAAATAGTTGAATTAGACTCCATCACCGTACTGCCATTGGGAATAATTAAATTTGTATGGGGATGGGATTGATAACCAATAATTAGAGAACCCTTAGGAAAATTAGAATCGCGAGCGAGTTCGGAAACAGTACGACCGACAACATAACAATGATTGGGAAGAGAAAGTTTGAGTACTTCAATCTGTCCCTGCTCGAAATGCAATATCGATTCTACTTGAGGATATTCAATGGCACTCACCATGCTGGAAACCGCTAGGTCAATAGCACCAACGATCCGATTTGCTCCTGCTAAACGAAGAGGTGCAGCAAAATCAGAATGACGCATCCTAGCCAAAATATAGGGAACCCCGTAGTGCTTAGCGAGAGTTACCATTGCCAGATTCAAAGCATCACTTTGGAGGACAGCAGCAAAGGCATCTGCTTTACGAATACCTGCTTCTAATAAAACTTCCGTACTCACAGCACTGCCTTCAAAAGCCATCGCTCCCACTTGTTCGCGAGCATAATGGCAAGCGTTAGGATCGATATCTATCACAGCTACAGTATGCCCTAGTTCGATCAATTTTTGTGATAAACTCAACCCGATTAAGCCTGCTCCACCAATTAGCACGTACATAAATAAATAGCTACTGTCATAGGAAACTTATTCCAATTTAGCCGAAATTATGAGGTGCGTTCCCACTTCGAGAAACAGCTAAAATTGTTGCTAAAATTTTGCTAAAGAGTGGATAATCTTAGGCAAAAGATTCCCTCCCTACCGTTTTTCTTGCAGTTGAGAGCCTACGGTTTGAAACCGTAGGATGAAAACAAGAGTGAAGCTTTAGCTTCACGTATCTTTATTTATTTTTAATAATAGAGCATTTAAAATAGTTTTATAATACTGATTACAAACTAAAATAATTGGTGAAAAACCCAGACGTTTGTAAAAAAAGCACATTGAAAATTGAAGATATCAGGTTGTACAAAAAATTAGATTATAAGCGCCTTTTGTGCGTAAAATCTTTAGGGTTCAAAAACTAAAAGCAAGTGTACAGCTAGGTTTTAACTTAGTCGAGGCACGTCGAAAGTTTCCGTGCGCTTTCAATTAGTTAGAAAAATCTAACTAAAAACGAAGCGAGGCGTGTTTTTAAACCGCCGTAGCGACAACCGTTTAGAATCCCGTTTTTTCAAAGACGGGAGATGTCAAACTAGTACTATGCCGAAAGCTAAAAACACTGCAAGTGATATCGATCTCAACGATCCCCAATATTATTTCAATCGAGAACTGAGCTGGTTAGAGTTTAATTATCGAGTGCTGTACGAAGCTTTAGATCCCCGAACGCCACTTCTAGAGTGTCTCAAATTCATGGGAATTTTTAGCTCCAACCTAGATGAATTTTTTATGGTGAGAGTGGCGGGACTAAAACAGCAAGTAGAAGCAGGAGTAACGAAACTGACGCCAGACGGTCGCACGCCTTCCCAACAATTAGAAGCAATTAGCACTCGCCTCCGTCCTTTAATAGAAAAACAAGATCTGTACTTTGAATCTACCCTAAGAAAAAATTTAGCAGCAGTTGGCATCCACTTACTCGACTATGTGGATCTCAATCAAGAACAGCGCACCTACGTGCAAAATCTATTTAAAGAACAAATCTTTCCAGTCCTCACCCCTCTAGCTGTGGATCCTTCCCATCCATTTCCCTACATTTCCAATCTCAGCCTCAATTTAGCTGTAGTTGTCAAAGATCCCGATCGCGATAACGAATTATTTGCTCGCATTAAAGTTCCTAAGGTCTTACCTCGCTTCATACCTTTACCAGAAGAATTACGACAAAGCCAAGGAAAAAAAGTCTCGGCTTGGACGGGAGTACCTTTAGAACAGGTAATTACCCACAACCTCCAATCCCTCTTTCCAGGAATGAATATCTTTGAGTGTCATCCCTTCCGAGTTACTAGAAATGCCGACCTAGCAGTAGAAGAAGACGAAGCAGACGATCTGATGCTCGCGATCGAAAAAGAACTGCGCAAGCGAAGGGTTGGCGGTTCGGCTGTACGAGTAGAAATTCACTCCTCCACACCAGAAAACGTACGTCTAATGCTGATGCGGGAGTTGTCTCTAGAAGAAAATGACGTTTATGAAATGGACGGTTTACTGGGACTGGGAGATTTAATGTCGTTTATAAGTTTGCCCCTTCCTAAACTCAAAGATACTCCTTGGACTTCAGTAATTCCCTCCCAACTGCACAGGTTTAGCGATCCCTCCATCAGCAACTCTAACCTTGAAGAAGATGGAGATGATTTTTTTGCCTTAATTCGCGAATCAGACAGCTTAGTACATCATCCTTATCATTCTTTTGAAGCCACAGTACAGAAATTTATTACCCAAGCCGCTCACGATCGCGACGTGTTGGCAATTAAAATGACTTTGTATCGCACTTCTGGGGATTCGCCAATTGTTAAAGCTTTGATCGACGCAGCAGAAAATGAGAAGCAAGTAGTAGTTTTAGTGGAACTAAAAGCCCGTTTTGACGAAGAGAATAACATTATTTGGGCAAGAAAGTTAGAAAAAGCAGGCGTACACGTAGTATACGGCTTGGTCGGTTTGAAAACTCACACTAAAATAGTCTTGGTAGTACGCAAACAAGAAAAACAGATTCATCGCTACGTTCACATCGGTACGGGAAATTACAATCCTAAAACGGCTAAGTTATATACCGACATCGGATTATTGACCTGTCGTAAAGACTTAGGAGCCGATCTGACCGACTTATTTAATTTCTTGACTGGTTACTCGCGACAAAAATCTTATCGCAAGCTCTTAGTTGCTCCTTTTAATTTGCGCGAGCGCATGACCGAGATGGTTCTTCGGGAAATCGAACATTCTCGCAATGGGGTAAGCGGTCGCATTGTTGCCAAAATGAACTCTTTGGTAGATCCCAAAATTATTAGCGCTCTTTACGAAGCATCCAGAGGAGGAGTAAAAATCGATCTGATCGTGCGAGGAATTTGCTGTCTGCGTCCAGGAGTTGAAGGTATCAGCGAAAATATTCGCGTCATTAGTATTATCGGTCGCTTTTTAGAACACTCCCGTATTTTTTACTTTCACAACGGAGGTAAAGAAGAAGTTTATATCGGTAGTGCTGATTGGATGACTCGCAACCTGAGCAGACGGGTTGAAGTAGTGACCCCTGTCGAAGAGCCCGAAATTGTTAAAGACTTACAAGAAATTCTCGGTATCATGTTGGCAGATAATCGACAGGCTTGGGAACTCCAACCCGACGGTCAATACATTCAAAGACAACCAGCAGGTAATAGTCGCTCGCAAAGCTCTCAAAATATTTTAATGGAAATGGCTCTGCGATCGGGAAGCCCTAGCTGAAACAAAACAACTTAGTGCGCGATCGTTTATTTGGAAATTTGTCAAGTTTTCTCAATTACTCTATTGCTACGCGATACAATCAAGATAAGTATGTAAGCAAATTTATCCGATAGAGGAGTATTTAATTCGCTTGAAGAAATCAGGAAACGGAAAAAAACAACTAAGGTCCTTCCAGCAACCAGAACAACACAGAATTAACGCAAAGATAAAAGCTAAAGAAGTTAGAATTATCGGCGAAAATGGAGAACAAATAGGTATTAAGACCATTCAAGAAGCATTAACCCTAGCTCAAGAGGCTAATCTAGATTTGGTCGAAGTAGCTCCCAATGCTTCTCCACCAGTCTGCAAGCTGATTGATTACGGTAAATTTAAGTATCGACTGCAAAAGAAAAAAGCAGAAGCTAAAAAAAATCGCACTGACAATACCGTTAAAGAATTAAAAATCAGATATTGTACCGATAAAGGCGATCTAGATACTAAGATCAAGCAAGCTCGTAAATTTCTCAACGATGGTTATAAAGTTAAATTCTCCATGCGATTTAAGGGACGAGAGCGCTCTTTTATCCATTTAGGCCAAGAAAAATTAGAGCAAGTTGTCGAGAACTTAAAAGATATTGCTAACCTCGAAGAACGCAGCTCTTTTACTGGAGGACAGCTCTATATGATACTGTCTCCGCTCAAAAACAAAGCTACCCAACAACTAGAGTCACAACAACAAATAGCTAGCTAAATTGTAGATTCTCGTCTCAGGGGCCTAGAATACACTCGACTTGCTTGAGGAATTAACTATCCCTAGGCTCACTTTTAGCTGGAAATTCGTACTTATAGCTCTCAAACTCCCTATTAAATGATGTCGAGGGTTCGATCGCGGTTCCATCTCCGAGCAGCTTTTTGACTCGCTCGGTTAGTTTAGCTTGTTAATTTTTACTTGTGTAAATTTTTTTAATGTTTTTCATAAAAAAAGCAATAAAATTAGATAAATTAGATTTAGGAGAAGATAGTAATATTTTAGGTTCTTTCCCTACCTTAAAAAATAGTTTCTCTCTTACCAAAGCACAATAACTATTGTTGGGTAAAACCCCTCTACCTAACTTTTTCTAGGATGCACAAAAATCAATTGTGGAGGTAAGTATTATGCCAATTACTCGTTGGGAACCTTTGTCTGAAATTGAACGTTGGGATCCATTTCATTGGGAACCGTGGCGGGAAATAGATGCCTTACAAAAACAAATGAATCGCCTATTCGATCGCCTCGTACCTACCGGTAATGGAGAACGTCGCAGAGCCTTTATTCCTTCTGCAGAAATGGAAGAAACGGCAGAAGAACTTCTGATCAAATTAGAAATTCCAGGATTAGAAGCAAAAGATATCGACATTGAAGTCACAGAACAGTCTGTTTCTATCAAAGGAGAACGCAAAGAAGAAACCACGACAGAAGAAAAAGGAATGGTTCGCTCTGAATTCCATTATGGGAAATTTGAAAGGACGATCGCTTTACCTTCTCACATTCAAGGGGATAAAGTAAAAGCAGAATACAAACATGGTATTTTGCACCTGAGAATGCCCAAAGTGGAAGAAGAAAAACGCAAATCTATCAAAGTAGAAATTGCTTGAGATCCTTTTGAGCACTATACGATCGGTTAGTGTAGACTCAAAACATTAAGATAAAGAGACAGGAGCGATGATTTCTGTCGCACCTGTCGCTTTTTTTTCTTCTCTAAGTGTTAGAATTAACGAGCTGTCTCCTGTTTTGTATATGAGCGAATCAAGCGCACCCCTAAGCGGATCTCTTGGAGATCGAGATCGGAGCAAACAACCGCCGTACAATAAAATTCTAGTAGCTTTAGATAGATCTTCTCAACCAGAAGCAATTGTCGAGATGGCATCCAACTTGTCTCAAAAGCATCACACCATCATGATGCTTTTTCATTGTTTGAGTTGGGAAGAAGAAGAAAAAGCTAACCCATTAATCGGAATTGGCACATTAGCAGATATAAACATCTACACCTACAAAAAATTGCAGAAACTTCGCCACGAAAGTCTGCAAAAGGATCTAGAGCAAGTTAAACAATGGCTGAGCCATCTTTCCGAGCAGCCGATCGCAAAAGATATTAGGGTGGAAATTGATTGTCGGGTGGGATCTCCAGGGTGGTCGATTTGCGAGCGCTCCAAAGATTGGGGTGCAGATTTAATCGTTATCGGTCGTCGCGGTCATAAAGGAATCTCAGAACTTTTGTTAGGAAGTGTCAGTAACTACGTGGTTCATCACGCTACCTGTAACGTTTTAGTAGTTCAGTAACATAATCCTACACTGATACTGAAGTAGCTTGGTGCAAAATGTGAGGTTAAAGAATCAAGATAATTCAACTTACGTCTTCTTTCTCTGCTGCTCGGAGTATTTGATTCGAGATGCTTTAAAAGCAACTTCTAGATCTTCATCCACAACCAGCAATACACTCTCTTGATTAAACTGCTGGATATAAGATTCCATAATCTCGTCGAGGGCATTTTCGTTGTCTTGGGTATCTTTAAACACAATTGTCACAACTTTAGATGGTTCTTTGATAATTGTGTCTGCACCATTGCGAAACTGCCCATCTGCATCAAAAATTGTTAATCTATCAGGGAAGCGTGGAGTAATCGTACTATCAACAAATTCGGCAAACTGCTTTTCAGAAACCTGTCCCCCTCCAGGAATATTACGTCCAAAAAACAAATCTGCTGCAATCAATTCTGGAGTAGGATCGTTGTCAATGGGATCTCGGTTCGGAACAAAACGAACTGCTATATCTTCATTAACTGCCCATAAAACACTTTGCTGATTAAACTCTTCGATATAGAATTCTATAATCTCGTCGAGGGCATTTTCGTTGTCTTGGGTATCTTCAAACACAATTGTCACAACTTTAGATGGTTCTTCGATAATTGGGTCTGTAGGACTCTGGCGAAACTGCCCGTCTGCATCAAAAATTGTTAATCCATCAGGGAAGCGTGGAGTAATCGTACTATCAACAAATTCGGCAAACTGCTTTTCAGAAACCTGTCCCCCTCCAGGAATATTACGTCCAAAAAACAAATCTGCTGCAATCAATTCTGGAGTAGGATCGCTGTCAATGATTACTGGCAGCTCAAAACCTATCTTCAATTCATCTTTGTTAGTTACTTGCCAGATACTTCCCTGATTAAATTGTTGTAAATATGCTCTAACAATTTCATCGAGAGCCATCTCGTTTGTCGGAGTATCTTCAATAAAAAGAGTGACAACTTTAACTTTAGATGGTTCTTCGATAATTGTTTTCCTACCGTCGGGAAACTTTCCCTCTGCCTCAAAAATCCTTCTTTGTGCGTCAAAAATCGTTAACCCATCAGGGAAATTTGGAGTAATGGTACTATCGACAAATTCGGCAAAGTCTTCTTCAAAATCTTCTTCACAAACTTCTTCCTCTCCAGGAACATTACAGCCAAAAAATAAATCTTTTTGAATCAGACCATCGAGGCGATCGTACCCATTTGGTTTTACCTCTAGCTCTTGCTGATTATTTTTAACCGGAATAAGTCCTGATAAATGTGGCGTTTCTAAGGCGATTAAGTCTTTATTGATTGTTGATAACATTTGGTAGCCAGCATATGCCGGTTGACTATTGGTCATCAGCCAAAAAACTAAAGAGAATACCAAAGCGAGCGTCGGCTTAATTAGACAATTGAAAATCATTTTCTATAACTACTCAAAATTACTTCTTCTCTTTTACTCAGAATTACTTCTTCTCTTTTCTGAAAGAGCTAAGTTTTTGTAATAATTATTCATGAGGGTATTCCCAAAAGAAAACCCAACTACATTCACAGGTTTGCTACGGTACTGACGAGTAATGAGGAACAGGTTGTTGATGTTATTCGGGCGCTCGCTACTGTCAATCCAGACCAAATTCATCCCACCACTAAAAGTGGGGGACTTCTTTTGACGTTTAGTTAAAAAATGTGGGCTAATTATTTGGATTCGATACTCTTTAGTTGAGGATTTTATTTCCTCAACCCGTTCAGAATTCATCCAACTCTCCATTTTTGAGTTTCTTGAATAGATGGGGAATCCGCGCCCTGGAAGTGCGCGGAGGATGTCAATGTGAAAACCTTATTCTAGTTTCAGAAACTAATCTCTATATTGATTAGTCAATTTTGTTTAAATCTAATTACACTGTAGGTCTTCTCGAGATTCAGGCTAAGTCGGCGCTACATCACACACCACCCGAAAGCCGAAAAGATAGTTGCGTAAAATGCGGACTTTGCGGGAGCGATAGCCAGAACGGCAGAAACGAGGACTGTCGAGCCAAGAACCTCCACGCATTGGGGAGTTATTACTATCCCCACCAACGTACCAAGCACTACCATCAGTGGGCGCTCCTAAATAGTTATTATGCCAAAAATCGGCACACCATTCCCAAACATTGCCGTGCATGTCGTATAAGCCAAAGGAATTAGGAAAAAAGCTACCTACCGGAGTAGTTCTTTTCCGATACTTTCCTCTAGGTTCTTTAGCATAGACGCGGCGACCATTATAGTTAGCGAAGTCACTCCTTATGGTTTTACCAAAATTAAATGGAGTTGTGGTTCCCGCACGACAAGCGTATTCCCATTCAGCTTCGCTAGGAAGTCTGTATTGCCTACCTGTTTTTTTAGACAGACGCTTGCAAAATTCAATTGCATCGTACCAATTAACCCCTTCCACGGGAAGATTGTCGCTTTTGAATCTAGATGGATAGGGATCGAGATAGCTATCGATTAATGGTAGATTGGCAACTGCTCTCCAAACAGACTGAGTTACTTGATATTTACCCATAAAAAAGGGTGGAACTCTTACTTGATGTTGAAGTTGTTGGGAATAAGTGGCTACTTTTTCTGTTATGGGAACGCCCATGACAAAAGTGCCACTAGGGATAGGTATCATTTCTAAACTAATACCATCTCCCAAATGTTCCACAAAATATTGAGATTGCTTGTATTTGCGCTGGATTTCTTGACCGCGAATATTTACACTTATTACTTCAAAATTAAACTTTTCCTTCTTTACATATGCTGGAAAACTGGGGAAATCTGAAGATATCTCAGGTTTAAATAAGTAGTTAAAATAGAAATAATTAAAAACATTTGGTCCCACAACAGCCACACTTAATCCAGCACTACTCAAAGCCACCCACTTAATCCATTGCCTGCGCTTCATCAAATTGGGTCTTGGAGTTATGTCTTCTTGTATTAGATTGATTCTGGCTTTTCTACTAGTGTTCAGACGCGATTTGTCTGTTAGGAAGGAATTGGAAGTTGTTGGCGTAAAAGTACGATCGATGTTTTTTTCTTGTTGTACCTGGCTAGTTACCTCAAATATTGAATTGTTATCGTTTGTTGTTTCTTCTGGCGGTGAATAATATTTTATTTCTGTCGCTAAGGCTAGATCTTTTTGAGTTATGGAAGAGCGATTATTCTTTAGTTCCTGGAGTGCTTTTAAAACTTCAATGGCACTGGGATAGCGTTTTTTATAAAAATAATGCACCATTTTTTCTAACACGAAACTAAATTCTGGACTAATTGAGGCGCGATGTTGCCAAACTAATTCTCCTGTTTCTGGATGTTCCTCTATTTGCTGGGGCACTAATCCGGTTACTGCTTGAATGCCGATAATTCCCAATGCGTATACGTCGCTAGCTAATTTAGGTTTTCCTTGTCCTTGTTCTGAAGGCATATAACCTGGAGTGCCAATAATTGTTCCCACTCTGGTTTTTCCAGAAATATCGATTAACTGAGTTATGGCTATCTCTTTAATTGCACCAAAATCAATCAAAACTATTTTCCCGTCAGAAGTGCGACGTATTAAGTTGCTTGGCTTGATATCTCGATGTATTACTTGTCTCTGATGCAGAAATGCTAAAGGTTCTAAGATATTTTCTAGAATAGCGATTGCTTCTGACTCTGGCAATTGCTTACCTGGAGTCAATTCGTAGCTGAGATGGTGTCCCTCGACAAACTCTTGAACTAAATACAATTGTCTGTAGCTTTCAAAATAAGCAATCAATGTGGGGATTTGATCGTGATAGCGACCTAGTTGGTAGAGTACTTTGGCTTCCCTTTGAAACAAATTTTTTATCTTTTCAAAGGTTTCGGGGCTACCTACTACTGGCCGCAACCTCTTGATTACACATCGATGATCGAATTGCTGAAGGTCTTCTGCTAAATAGGTTTCACTAAAAGTTCCTCCACCAATTTTTTTGATAATCTGAAAACGATCGCTTACAATATCAATATTCATCAATTTATTAACTGCGAACCATTTTTTTCTTGTAATTTAATTCCCTATACCTATAATATCAAAATCAATATTTTTTCTCTATCAATCGCCGCAGTAGTTTGACAATGATTTTGGTAAAATTCAAATTATTTGATGTTATTTTCTACACTTTTTTTTGTATTATATTATGATACTCTCAGTTTGACACCGCTCGCTTAAAGGGTTATATCGTCACCAGGCTGCTAATTTAAACCTAACAAAATTGTCTCGATAGCGATTGGACCTTAAATATTCAATAAAATCCTCAATTACATTTATATTTTATTCAAGAAAAAGAAGAAATAAAATAGTTTTTTCTTTGTAAAGATCGGCCAAAAACAAGCGAAAGTAAATTAAATTAATTTAACACTTAAGCATAACTAATATGCTGCATGAGCTTAATGAAAGTATTACAAAAGGGAATAGGGAATAGGGAATTAAGTTTTCTGTTTGTTAACTCATTTTTATTGTGTTTCCCGATCGCCACGTTTCCCCTTCTCCCCGTCCCTGTTCTCCTCATTCCACTCTACCGAGGAAGACTCAGCAGCTTTGAGATTTTTGGAGCGATCGACTTGATAAGGAGAAGGAGTTGGAATTAATTCTAACTGTGGGGATTTTGCTTTGGCTTTTTTCTGTTGCTGATTCGATTCTACACCGCGTCTGCGATCGCTGGTTTTTTCTTCTGCAGTATTTTCTGCTACCACCTCATAAAGTATTGCTAGCTTATTTTTCTTGTTTCCTTTGCGCAAAACTCTACCGAGTCGCTGAACGTATTCCCTAGTAGAACCAGTACCGGATAAAATAATGGCAATTCTAGCATCGGGTACGTCAACCCCTTCATTGAGAACGTGGGAAGCAATAATAGTTTTATATTCTCCCTCCCGAAACCGAGTTAAGATCTCGTGACGTTCTTTTACTGGTGTTTGATAGGTAATAGCAGGGATGAGAAACTCGTTAGAAATTCGATAAACGGTAGCATTGTCGTTAGTAAAAATGAGAATAGATTCTGGGTAATGTCGAGAAATTAGATCCTCAAGCACTCGTAACTTGCCGTCAGTACTCAAAGAAATTTCTTTAGACTCCCGATGTGCTAGCATTGCACGACGACCAGCATTAGAACGAGCGCTAGCTTGCACGAATAATTGCCAACCTTTGAGACTACCGAGGGAAATATTTGCTTGTTTTAAAAAGTCGTTGCGCAGTTTAATTGCTTTATCGTAGCGTTTTCTTTCTGTTGAAGATAGTTTGACCTTAATTTGAACGACTTGGTGCTGTGCTAATGCTCCTCCAGAGAGTTCTTCTGGGGTTTTGCGATAAACTATATTACCAATGAGAGTATCGAGATCTTTGTGAGAACCGTCGGTGCGTTCGGGTGTAGCGGTAAGTCCCAAACGATAAGGCGCGATCGCGTATTCAGCAATTACCCGAAAAAAATCTGTAGGTAAATGGTGACATTCGTCAAAAATAATCAGTGCGTATCTATTTCCTATGGTTTCTGCGTGAATAGCAGCGCTGTTATAGGTAGCAACTAGTATGGGAGAGCTATCTCTCGAACCTCCTCCCAACAGTCCTATTTCTACATCGGGAAAAGCTGCTTTCATTTGAGCGAACCACTGATGCATTAAATCTAAGGTGGGGACGACAATTAAAGTAGTGCGAGGAGTAGCTTCCATGGCTAACTGCGCTAAATATGTCTTTCCCGCTGCTGTTGGTAATACTACTACTCCAACTCGTCGAGCGCGTTTCCAGGCTAACAGCGCTTCACTCTGATGGGGGTAGGGTTCCATTTCTACCCTGGGAATAAGTTCTACAGGTTTAAATTCTTTGGCTTCGTCAATAAAATGCGTTTCGCTAGCTTGTAACGTTTCTACTAGAGGACGATAGTAAATTGCTGGGATGCGAAATTTCTCGACTCGATCGTCCCAAGTAGCGTAGTCGATCCAAGCTTTCCCTCTTGGTGGCGGATGTATTATTAAAGTACCCCGATCGAATTTTAGTTTTGGGGTGCGACTCATTCTCTTTATTAATTCCCCGACTGAAGTATGTTAATATAATTGTTCTTTGTTATTGTTGGATGGGATTTATTACCGTCTAACTAGTAACTACTCGATCGTACATTTTTTAGTATTTTCTTAATGCTAAATTATACACTCTTTTCGATCGAATTATTATTTTTGTTCTAGAATAAAGTAATTGCTAGTCTATTTTTTTTGTTTTTTTTCTCGTTGGAGGTTTAAATTAATTATTATCATTTAAATTAATTATAATAATAAACAGATCGTAATTTACTATGCTGCAAAAATTTTTGTCTGCCCTTGCTGATAACGTCGTAATCTTAAATTTAGGCTTAATTTTATTGACGATATTAGTAGCAGCAATTATTGGGACAATAATGTTATTAACTATTATCAGTCGCCCCATACCATTCTATGCCTTAAATAGTATTAATGTTTTTAAAGTAGACGAAGTTAATTTAAATATACAAGGTCTGGACAACTTATACAAAGAAAATAAAATCAAATGTTTGACTTATACAAAATTAGTTATTTGGAATGGAGGAACGAGACATATAAAATCTAAAGATGTATCCTGTTTGGAATTTAGAACTAGGGGGGAAAATGTGAAAATTATTGCCCCTCCCCAAGTTATTGGAGATAGCAACGATCGAGATAGCAAAAATAAAAAATTATTAGCAGTATCCTCTAATACAGATGGCAGTTATCGAATTCAATTAAAACGCCTCAAATATAGGCAAGGAGCAGTTATTCAAATAATTCATACAGGAATTGACTCCAATAATATTAAAGTTTCTGGTATAGTTAATAAAACAAAAATATTAAAAGCGGAACCATTATATATAGAAAAAATAGATAAGAAAATTATTACTTGGCTAGATTTCTTAGATAGATTTTTTTTGATTATAATTTGTTTGCCAATATTTTATCTTTCGATCGTATCCATAAGAGAAAAAGATTTTGTTGTGGCAATTCTTTCAATAATTGGGTATGTTTCATTAGTTTTGCTTATGTTTTTATCTGAAATAAAAGAAGTCCCTAAAAGTTTGAGAAAATATTTTTTTGCTTGAGTCAATTCGATAAATAGATTGCACTTCTGTCTAGATTATTTCTGTTTGAGTTACTAAAGTTTTAACTTAAAATTATGCAGACAAACCCTAAGCCAATAACAGATCCAGCCTACGACATTTTTCGTTCCGAACGCCAACCTTTGAGTTCTATTTTTGCCCCAAAAACAGTGGCTGTAATCGGTGCAACAGATAGAGTAGGAAGCGTAGGTAGAACTCTGCTGTGGAACTTAATTAGCAATCCCTTTGGCGGCACTATTTTCCCTGTAAATCCCAAGCGCAAAAGTGTTATGGGAATTACAGCCTACCCCAACATCGAAGCAGTGCCAGAACCAGTAGAATTGGCAATCATTGTCACCCCTGCTTCCACCGTACCAGGAATTGTCGGCGAGTGCGTTGCAGCAGGAGTTAAAGGAGCAATAATTATATCTGCTGGATTTAAAGAAATAGGCGATCGAGGACAGAAATTAGAAAAAGAAATTCTCGAACTTGCTCGCGGTAAAATGCGCATTATTGGCCCCAATTGTTTGGGGGTGATGCACCCGCACACGGGATTAAATGCCACTTTTGCAAGCACCATGGCACGTCCAGGCAATTTAGGATTTATCAGTCAAAGCGGTGCTTTGTGTACCGCTGTTCTCGACTGGAGTATCCCCGAAAATGTCGGCTTTAGTGCCTTTATTTCCATTGGTTCCATGCTAGATGTGGATTGGGGAGATCTAATTTACTATCTAGGCGACGATCCCCAGACCAAAAGCATCGTCATTTATATGGAATCTATTGGCGACGCTCGATCGTTTATCTCCGCCGCACGGGAAGTAGCCCTAACCAAACCAATTATAGTTATCAAAGCAGGTAAAACAGAAGCAGCAGCAAAAGCCTCCGCTTCTCACACTGGAGCAATGGCAGGTAGGGACGACGTTCTCGATGCAGCATTTCGTCGCTGTGGGGTACTGCGGGTTAATCGCATTTCCGAACTGTTTAATTTAGCAGAAGTATTAGCAAAACAGCCTCGCTTGCCTAAAGGGCCCCGACTGAGTATTATTACTAACGCTGGAGGACCTGGAGTACTGGCAACTGACGCTCTAGTCGCTAACGGAGGTGAAATAGCTGCCATATCGGAGGAGACGATCGCGCGACTCAACGAGATTTTACCCACTCATTGGAGTCACGGCAACCCCATAGACATTCTGGGGGATGCAAACCCAGAACGCTATACTAAAACCCTAGATATTGCCCTAGAAGACCCCAATAGCGACGGTTTGTTAGTCATTCTCACTCCTCAAGCAATGACCGATCCCACTCAGACAGCAGAACAGCTCAAAAGCTACGCGACCAAGAGTAATAAAACTGTCCTAGCAAGCTGGATGGGGGGTGCTGAAGTAACAGCAGGAGAAACAATTCTCAATCGCGCCAGTATTCCTACTTATCGCTATCCTGATTCTGCAGCTCGCTTGTTCGATTTAATGTGGCGCTACAGCTACAATCTACGGGGTATTTACGAAACTCCTGAATTAGATCGAGAACTAGAAGAAAAGCCAGATTTTTCTTTAGTAGAAAAGACGATCGCCAATGCTCGCAATTCACGTAGAACCATTCTTAGCGAGTCCGAATCAAAACAAATTTTGGCAGCTTACGGCATTCCTATTGTTCGGACTGGAATAGCTATTAGTGAAGAAGAGGCGGTTGAATTAGCTAATTCGATCGGCTATCCAGTAGCGGTCAAGCTGCATTCAGAAACGATTACTCATAAAACCGATGTGGGTGGAGTAAAGTTAAATATCGCCGATGCAGAAGCGGTGCAATGGGCATATCGTACTATTAAAAAATCGGTAAGCGAGAAAGTCGGTCAAGAGCATTTCTTGGGCGTTGCCATTGAATCGATGGTTCCTATCGATGGCGGTTACGAAGCGATCGTCGGTAGCAGTATCGATCCTCAGTTTGGTCCAGTATTGCTGTTCGGTACGGGAGGACAACTGGTAGAAGTATTCCAAGACCGAGCGATCTCGCTGCCACCTTTAAATACGACCCTGGCGCGGCGTACGATCGAACAAACGCGGATCTATAAAGCGCTGCAAGGAGTGAGGGGTCGCAAAGCTGTAGATATTCAAGCTTTAGAAAAACTTTTGGTCAGATTCAGTCAATTAGTAGTAGAACAGCCACAGATAGCAGAAATTGACATCAATCCTTTGTTAGTTTGCCAAGACCAAATTATTGCTCTCGACGCTCGCATCGTTCTTCACGAACCGAGTTTAACAAAAGAACAATTACCATTACCAGCAATTCGTCCTTATCCCATTCAATACGTCACCCCTTGGAGGACGAACGATGGCACCGAGGTAACTATTCGTCCTATCCGTCCAGAGGACGAACCACTTATAGTGCAGTTTCACCAAAATTTGTCCGAGCAAAGCGTTTATTTTCGTTACTTCCACTTAATGACTCTGGGTAGGCGCACCGCTCACGAGCGCTTAACTCGCATTTGTTTTATCGACTACGATCGAGAGATGGCGCTGGTGGTAGATTTCAAAAATCCAGAGACTGGAACCAACGAGATCTTAGGAGTGGGGCGATTGAGTAAATTGCACGGCGTTAATGAAGCTGAATTTGCCATGCTAGTGAGCGATCTATATCAACGTCAAGGTTTAGGCACGGAGTTACTGCGACGACTGGTACAAATTGGACGGGACGAAAAACTCGATCGCATTACTGCTGACATTTTATCTGAGAATCGCCCTATGCAGCGCGTCTCTGAAAAGGTCGGTTTCAGCCTCCAGCGATCGACCGATTTAGTCAGAGCAGAAATTAATTTGTAGTGTTATTTTTTGCCGAAAGAGTCAGAATTTCTACCCCCGTTTGTGTTACAGCAACGGTGTGTTCGAACTGAGCAGAGAGTTTTTTGTCTTTAGTAATTACAGTCCAGCCATCGGATAAAAATTCGATTATACAAATAGAGATAGATATTTTTTATACAAATTTTAGCTATTTTGTTGTTTTTAAAAATTTCGATCGCAGTAGCAGTCATTTTTTAGATTTTGGATTTTGGATTGTTGATTTTCGATCGCGTCTGCGAATTTGAATAAAGATTCGATACGGCGAACTATTTCTTTTTGTTCTTAGATCGTATTCCAAAGCTTGACAGATTAAAAGACGATCGCTTCGGATCTCGGTGCAGTGCTGGAAGCTTAATTAATTGTGCGATCGCCTTTCCATCAATAGTCGACGACAATCCCAAAATCCAAAATCCAAAATCCAAAATCTAAAAACCCAAGTCCTTAAGGTCTAAAACAAAACCAGATAAAACATCTTCTCCACTCAAACTTGAGGGCTTAACTAATTCTTCTAATTGAGAATTAGGACGATAAATATAGACTTTTTGTTGTTGCGGATCGATTAACCAGCCTAACTTTGCCCCATTTTCAATATACTCCTCCATCTTCTCTTGTAACACCTGCAAATTATCAGTTTCAGAACGCAACTCAACGACAAAATCGGGACAAATAGGAGCAAATCTTTTCCTTAACTCTAAGTCAATTTCTTCCCAACGAGTTTTCTCAATCCAAGCAGCATCGGGCGATCTTACAGCCCCATTAGGCAAGGTAAAACCACCACTAGAACCGAAACCAACCCCCGTACCATCTTGCTTAGTCCATACCCATAATTGCCCGATTAAATTAAAGTTTCGCTGTTCGCTTTCCGAACCCGTAGGGGGCATAAATATTAACTCTCCTCTGACATTGCGTTCAATTTTTACATCCGGATTGAGCTGACAAAAAGCAAAAAACTGCTCGTCTGTCATCGTCACGATCGGATCTAGCTTGATTTTCAAAGGTAAAATTTCTTTAGTTGTTGATAATTGTACTGTCATGGCTGTTTCTCTTCGCATTTTGGATTAATGATTTTGGATTTTGGATTTTCCTCTCCTTGAAACACGATCGGATCTAGCTTGCTTTTCAAAATGTATTGCTAATCTCGATCGAAAAGCTTTGTTAAATCTTGATAACCACTAATCACCCGTAAAACCTCAATTCCTTCTGTTATGGGACGATAAAAAATAAGGTAATTATCTACAGGGAAACTTCTTACCATTGGAAAAAGCTCATCTCGTCTCCTTCCCATATTAGGAAAACTGGCTCAAGTTTGACATTTTTGATTAATCTTTTTTAAATAGCTTTCTGCTGCATCTAGCCCGCGATCGCCAGCAATATAGTCAATAATATTTTCAATATCTCGACTAGCAGGGACGGTAAACCGACAAATATTGCTCATAATTACGCTCGATCGCGACGCTGTTCTAATTTCTCTTGAATAGAACTTACTAATGTTGTAAGATCCTTTGGTTTCTTAAGAGCAGTTTGAGCAAAATGCGCCGCCCATCCTACTCTTTACTCGAAGAGAAAGAGCTAGCTCCTGCGGCGCTAGATGTATCGGTTGGCGGCTTTAATCTGGCGGGTTCGTCTTTTTCTTTTCAAGAAGTAACTAATACTATTGAAGTAGTTACAGAAGCACTCGCAACCAGTATTAAGAAAGTTAAACCCGATAAAGCAACTGTCGAAATTGGCTTCGATATTACAGTCAAAGAAGGAAAATTAACTACTCTAATTGTAGAAGGTTCTGGAAAAGCTAATCTCAAGCTAACTTTACAATGGGGTAATTAATTAGACCTGATTTTAGAAACTGGTTTAAAGACAGAAATATTAGAAAAAGCAATTGAGACTTTAGAACGTCACGACGTTATTGCCAAAAAAGATGCTAACTATTGTATTATTGTGGAACTATTTCGACGTTGGGTTTCCATGCAATGCAATGGCTTGTGAGAGAAAAATAAGCGATCGCACATGCATAAAGAGTTACCCAAGTAGATTGAGTAACTCTTTTGTCTACTGTAAAAAACTGTTTAATTTTTTTTAACTTTAGCCAACTCCCACAAATAAATTCGATTCCTGAGGAAAATGCACCCTTATACTTTCAACCCAAGCTTCGATACGTTCTTCGGTCTTTTCGCTTTCATTTATTTCGTCAATAGGTAATCCGACAAACTTACCGTCGCGCACGGCAAAAGAATAATCAAAAATATAATCGTCAGTGGGAACATTTCCGACTATTGTTGCACCTGCCTCTTTAAAATGGTCGTATAAAATACCTAAAGCACTGACAAACTGCTCCCCGTGGTCTCTACAATCTCCAGCGCCAAACAAAGCAATAGTTTTCCCAGTAAAATCGGGTTTTTCCTCTTCCATATCCAACAAAGGATCGCGCCAATCGTTTTGTACTTCGCCAGAACCCCAAGTAGAAGAACCAAGCAGCAAGTAATCGTATTTCAGCATATCGTCAAAATCGTCAAAATCTTCCTCCATGCTGTGGATATCGCATAATTCTTCACCGAAGTGTTCGGCTAGTTTCGTGGCAATTTCTTCAGTTACACCCGCAGTGCTGCCATAAAAAATACCAATTTTTGTCACGATCGCAACTCCTGTTAGTATTATTATCGTTATAGACAGATTACCTGCTAATTATTCTCAATTAGTTTTTATCTATTTAAAATTAATAATTCGCGTACCTTGATAAAAATTAATCAAAAACAAACAATAGTTTTTTTTTACTATTTGGATAATAGTTGCCAGAATTAATGTAATAATGTTGAAAAAAGCTCTTAATACTAATTTAAGTTCGATACTCTGTGAGATACTAATGACGATGCTTAAGAAAGTTGCTGCAACGATTAAAAATTGGTTCCCTGCTCAGGAAGTTCACGCCCACTGTGACGGACCTTGCGGTGTATACGATCCAGCTTCCACACGCATTGCTGCCGAAGCTGTTTTCTCCATGACTAAGAAGATTATCGAACTCGAGGTGCCTCCAAGCAGCGACAAAAAAGCGACGATCGCTTACAATAACACATTGTCTCGGTACATAGCCATTAAAGAAGAGCAAGCTCAACTTGCCAAAAAAGAGTTGCTAATCCTGTGGACTGACTATTTTAAACCCGTTCACCTAGAGCAATACCCTAATCTACACGATACTTTTTGGAAAGCGGCAAAACTTTGCTCGGCTTGCAAAGTAGAAGTCAGCATGGAACACGCTAACGAACTAATGGATGCTATTCAAGAAATCCACCAGATGTTCTGGGCAACCAAGAATCGCGACATTAGTTGGTATAAAGCCAGTTAATCCAGCTAAAACAAGAGATCGTAAAAGATTGTTTTTTATCTATAGTTATTCAAAGTCATCTGTTTTGGATAACTATATTTATTTTATTTATCAATAAGCAACGATCGCAGCGAGATACAAAGTAGTCAGTTTTGCACAACAGAAGTAAGAAGGAACTTTTATCCTCATCGACCTGAGATGACAGACGATCGACTCGAGGACAGCAATAATTGGGAATTGCTCCTGTGGCTTTTAGGATTTCGATTTCGTTTCCGCGTTAAGGGCTTATCTATGGCTCCCTTGCTCAAACCAGGAGACGAGCTTCTAGTAGACCCGAATGCTTATCGGCAAAAACTTCCCTTCCCAGGAGATATAGTGGTGGCAAAGCATCCCTATCGATCTGATTTGCTACTAGTCAAACGGGTAGCTTCAGTACTTAAAGATGGGAACTGCTTTCTGATAGGAAACAATTCTTCAGAGAGTACGGACAGTCGCTCTTTTGGTTCTGTGAGTCCTGAGCATATTATCGGTCGCGTTTGTTGTCGATTTCCATAATCAATAGTTAACAAAAATTAATCTTATTTTGCTACTAATGAGAAATCTTATCAATAAATTCTAGTATGATAATCTCATAAGTGTTCAGATCCTCTTCAGTCAAGACTTCTGCTTGACTGTTTTTTTTAGTCCGCATTAGATAAAAGGTTAGGACTTAATAGATCTAACAGAAGCAGAGAGATTAAGAGACATTCTAATCTCTCATTCGATCGCTATACTTTCCTGGTTAGGCTCTTTTTGGAATAGTAAATCAAATGCATGCCGCTTTTACTGGGTTTGGCATAAACTTTTCTCCAAGATATCAAACTTTTTAAGCATATTTGTACCATCGATATGGGACGGTTGAGAGTACGAGACAATTCTTTGATAGTTATGCCCTGTGGATGGTTTTCAATTAATTGTTCGATTCGCTCAGTTGTGGTTAATCCAGGTGTGGCTTGGATGATTTTGATAGTTCTCAAGGTTGAGTCTTTCGTAATTGATACACTTTCAGGTTGCCCAAAAATTATTAGAATTGTTGCACAAAAGTGTCAAATTAAAACGAAAAAAAACTCGATCGTGAAACCCCTCGCCAAGAGCGAGATCCGACATCAATGATTTTGTCTCGATTTGCTGAGCCTAATCGCGAGAAGCCTTAGATCCAACGATGGCTATCGCAATGAGTGTGGTTGGTAACAGAAACCTTCCGACTTCTTAAACCAGTTAACAGTTAAACCTTGGATTTGGGAAAATTTAATTACTTATGCCGCACTTGTCTGACGGAGTAACCTTTTTTCCATACTTTTTCTCACTTTTTCTCACTTACAAATTCAAAAAAGAGGTCAATAATAAGAAACAAGAAGATTTTGCTTTCTTTAAGAGGGACTCAAAAAGCTTATTAATATTTATTTTTGCTTACAGTCTCTCGCAAATAAATTGATGCTGAGCAATAAGCAGATAGTAAGCTGGTGGGGTGAAACGTGAGTTATTTAATTTATAATCCAGAATCGGGCCATCTAAAAACTTATCAATTAGAATTGGGTGTGAACAAAATTGGGCGTCACCCAGATAATAATGTGCCAGTAATAGATCCGAGTATGTCCCGTCACCATGCTGAAATCAAAATTACTAGCAATGAAACTATAATCAAAGACTGTAATAGTAGGAATCATACTTTTGTCAACGGCATTCAAATTAACCAAGCAAAACTTAAAGAAGGAGATTCGATTAAGTTTGGCAATGCGAATTTCAAGTTTGTTTCTGGAGCCATTCCTGAAGAGAGTTGTGTAGAAAACGAATCTACTGAGATAGTGGTTAAGAAATTCACTTCTCAGCAAAATATGAGTGCGATCGATAACTTAGTATCTTCTCAAAAAGAAGAGAACTCTATTCTGAAGTTATCTAATGCCGATCCAAAACAAAGATCCCTAGATAAATTGAAAATTTTGCTAGAGGTAAGCCAACAACTGTGCTCTCCTCAAAATTATGAGACAATGCTCTCAAAAATCCTGGAACTGCTGTTCGAGGTCATGGATATAGATAGGGCTGTAATTCTTCTAGTTGATGAAACATCCCAGAAGCTAAAACCTAAAGCAGTAAAATTGAAACAGGGAGTAGAAGATAATCAAAGATTTTATAGCACAAAAATTACTGAATCAGTTTGTGAAACTGGAGAATCTATATTAACTTCTGATGCTATTAGAGACGCTCGATTTAATGATGCTCAATCTATTATTTGCGCATCTATTCATGCTTCGATTTGCGTACCTCTCATAACCAATAATCAAGTCATTGGCGTAGTATACATTGATAATTTGTTTTTGAGTTCTATTTATTCTGATGAAGACGTAGAATTTGTAATTTGTCTTGCCAATCAAGCAGCAGCAGCAATTAATATGGCTAATGAATTTTATAAACGTGAGAAAAAATTAAAGCAACAAATAAGAAAACTACAGATTAAAATTGACCAAAATAAGAAAGAACAAAAAGTGGCTGAAATTATTTCTTCAGATTATTTTGAAAAATTAAAGAAAACAGCGAAAAATTTGCGCAAGAGTCGTTCTAAACCAGAAAGAATGAGTTATAGAGATGTATGAAATACTGGATAGCACCAATGTAATTTTCTCGTTTTTTAGAAAAAGATAAAGTTTTTCTACTGGCGGGGGGAGAACCGCCTTATTTTACTTAAAAAATATTTATTGATTTTACACGTTAAGTTCGGTAGAACCATTAATATTTATTTTCTAAACAGTCTCTCAACAACAGTGCGAATTTCATGGGAAAAAGGATGATCGGGATGATGGATTAAAAAAATGCCGCTGCTAGCTAGTTCTAACATTTCTTCATTTTCTTGAAATAAACCAGCTACAGGTACGTTGTATTCAGAACTAACTTGATTAATGACCTGCTGGCGATCGAAGTTTTTGGGAGTTTTGTTAACCAACATTATCATATCTGGTACGTCTAGTTTTTGAGCAACTTCTAGAGTTACTGCAGTTCCCAAAAAATCTTGGCGATCGGGACGCATAATAATCACAAATACATCAGAAATTGCAATTGAGAGTAACGTTTCCTCATTCAAACCAGGATGAGTATCAATAAACAAATAATCTAGTTCCAACTCCTCGATCAAATCTTGAAAACCATCATTGAGCCGTCCTACATGATATCCTTCACGCAAAATCTTAGCAATTTCTCCTGCTTTAAGAGAGGAAGGAACTAAATACATTGTTCCAGGAATTTCTTCTAGGGTTCCATCTGGTTTTTTTAGTTGTTTACTTACCTCATAAGCTGCTTCTTTGCAAGAACATTTTCCCCAAAGATAGTCATTGAGAGAGTACTTAAATTCATCTTCCTCCAGTCCAAAAATTACGTGAATTCCAGGAGATTGAATATCTGTATCAACGATACCTATTCGCTTTCCTTGGCTAGCAACTGCAAAAGCTATATTGGCAATTAGATTCGATTTCCCCGTACCACCTCTAAAGGAATGGATAGAAATAATTTCAGACATCAGAGACTCCTGTTACTATATCCATAAAAAATTTGCTCATCTCAGGCATAATTCAACTCATAAAGGCACTTTGCTTTACCAAAATTACTATCTCAATATCGCAAGAGTCAATATTTATTCATCGAGAATATCCCAGACTTGAGTTCGACTTCGTTGCTTACGTGCAACTAAACAAGGTTGATAGCAAATCTCACCTTCGCACTCTACAGACTTCAGAAAACCCTGTTCGCTCAATTCTTCGAGAATGACTAGAGTATCATCTAAATCTTTGGCGATGCGATCGGCAATTTTGGCTAAAGTTGCCTTTTGCTGACGCAACAGCCAATTCATCAAACTTCGCTCCATCTTTGGTAAAAAAAGTAAATCCGCCATAGTTTTACTAGAAACTTTAGACGAGGGTTTTTTTAGTTTTTTTGCCAATTCCCAATCGTCAGAAGGGCCTTCAGACATAGCTTTTACTTAATTACTCTCATACAACAAGCCAACTACCTGCAGTTTGACTGTAGGTTTGTATCTAGCCTGTTCCGTAAAACTTATCCCAAGTTATCCACTTTGGTGTTTACTTCCTGCTTCCTTGTATTAATACTCTTGCCATGACCGTCGGCGGCTTCATGTCCACAGGCGTTAATTCGGACTGAACCAGCCCTATTTGTGATATGTTCTTCTGTCGCTAGCTTTAGATTAATTGCTCCATCTCAATTATCAGATGCGTTAAACTGGAGTCTTTGTGTCTAAACTTTTATTTTAGCTTATATTTTCTCAAACAGAAGTAGCTGAGTACGTACAAAATATTATTTAGCGATCTGAGAGAGCGGAGTCAAATAAGAAGTTGAAAAGCTATAAGCACGAGCTTTTCCAACAGAACTTACCTGAATCATACCAGAAGTTCATACCTTTTCATACCTTTTCACACTTACAAATTAAAAAAATCGATTAATAATAAAACACAAGAACATTTTGACAGATTTAACAGGAATTGAAAAAGCTTATTAGTATTCATTTTCTTGCACAGTTTCTCAATTAAGTTATGCAATTAAAACAAAATCCTTCAAAGATATTTAATTATTGGCTCATAGGAGCAATATCGTTGTTATCAGTTGGTACTTTAATAGCTTATACTAACTTGCCTAAATCAAAACAACAGCCGTCTACAATGGTTTCGGCTGAGTCAGCTCCTGTTAAAAATGTTGTAGCTATCGGTAGAATTGAACCTAAAGGATCTGTGATTAAATTGTCGGTAGCTAATGCACAAGACAGTCGCGTCAATCAATTGTTAGTTAAAGAAGGCGACTACGTGAAAGCAGGACAGTTGATTGCCACACTCCAAGGTATTGAAAAGAAAGAAGCAGCCATAATCGAAGCACAAAAAAATGTAGCAGTTTTTCGAGCTAAACTAACCCAGGCTCAAATCGGCAGCACCACAGCCAGTAATGTTGCCGCTCAAAAAGCTGCCGTTGAAAAGTTAGAGGCTCAACTGCAAACTACAAAAGCCGAAAAACAAGCAGCGATCGAGCGTGTTAGAGCGGAATTACGCAACGATCGAGCTGAATACGAGCGCTACGAAAAGCTATATCGAGAAGGTGCTATCAGTGCCAGCGATCGAGATAGCCGTCGCAGAAACCTAGATACGACCCGAGCACAATTACAAGAAGCGAGAGCCCAGCTAAATAATACAGAGCGCACTCTCAAAGCACAAATTCAGCAGGAAAGAGCCAAACTCAAACAACTCTCTGCAGTTCGTCCAGTAGACGTACAAATTGGACGAGCTGAGCTTGACTACGCAATCAGTCAACTGGCAAGAGCTAAAGCTGAACTAGAAGATTTTTACGTGCGCGTACCCGTATCGGGTCAAATTTTAAAAGTCAACACCCATGTAGGAGAAAGAGTTAATTCTGAAGAAGGAATCGTCGATTTGGGACAGACCGAGCAGATGTACGCGATCGCAGAAGTTTACGAGACAGATGCGTTCAAAGTAAAAGTCGGACAAAAAGCCACCATCAAGAGTGAAAACGGAGGTTTACCAGACCAACTCAAAGGTACAGTCGAAGAAATCGGTTTGCAAATTAAAAAAACTGACGTACTAAACACCGATCCTGCGGCTGACGATAACGCCCGCGTAGTAGAAGTAAAAATTCTTTTAGATCCCGAAGATAGCAAAAAAGTAACGCGACTAACCTATATGCAAGTTAGAGCTGAAATTCAAGTTAACTAACTAGTTTCAAAACAATGTTTAAAAAACTTTTTGAGGAAGTTCCTCTAGCCTGGTCTCAATTAGCTCATCAAAAAATTCGCCTTTTAGTAGCCCTATCAGGTATTTCTTTTGCCAATATTCTGATCTTTACTCAATTAGGCTTTAAGGCAACATTATTCAGTGGAGAAACCAATATACCAGAAAGTATGAAAGGTGACTTATTTCTAATCGATAATAAAGCTCAGTTTGTTGGTAACGAATCCATTTCCAAACAGCAGCTTTATCGAGCCGAAGGAGTTGAAGGAGTAGCTTCTGCAAAACCTGTTTACTACAGTATGGTATCTTGGCTCAATCCCTGGAACAAAAAGAATATCACTATTAACGTACTTGCCTTTAATCCCGCTCAACCTGTCCTGAACTTACCAGAAATCAATCGGCAGATTGGTGCGATCGAACAGCCAGACACAGTTTTATTTGACAGTAAATCCTTAGCGTCTCTCGGAGCAGTCCCCGAAGCAATAGCAGAGGGAAAAACAGTTCGCACTAAAGTAAACGAGCGCAAAATTAAAGTAGGGGGAGTTTTTCCATTAGGCACTACAGCATTTAGGCGAGGTCATATTGTCACTAGCGATGTCAACTATATTCGCATATTTGGCTCCCAAAGTGCCGACAACATTCAAGTAGGCATAATTACCCTCAAGCCAGGTGCAAATCCTCAAAAGGTAATCGCCGGTCTCCAACAAACTCTCCCTGATGACATTAAGGTAATCGATCGCGCTTCTTTTATTGCTTTAGAAAAAGATTATTGGAATAAAGAACCTGCTGGTATCATTTTCAATTTTGGCATCATTATGGGCTTTGTCGTCGGTATCATCATTGTCTATCAAGTTTTATACACTGACGTAAACGATCACTTACCCGAATACGCTACTCTCAAAGCCATGGGCTATTCTGATACCTCTTTGTTGATGGTAGTTTTTCAAGAAGCCACAATTTTAGCAGTACTTGGTTTTGTACCTGGATTTACTTTTTCTGCTGGATTATATGGATTTTTAGGCAGTCTCACTCAAATCGCAGTAATCATGAGTGTTGATGTAGCTTTGACGGTTTTTTTACTCACTTTATTGATGTGTATAATTTCTGCCGCGATCGCCGTACAGAAATTACGCTCTGCTGACCCTGCTGACATATTTTAGAAGTTTTCTATGAAACCTGTTATTTCTGCTACCAATCTCCATCACGCCTATGGTAAAGGCGATCTGCGCAAACCCGTGCTGATTGACATTAATTTAAAAATTTACCCTGGTGAAATTATCATTTTGACTGGCCCTTCTGGCAGTGGTAAAACCACATTACTTACTTTAATGGGCGGTTTGCGCTCCGTACAAGAAGGCAGTTTAAAAATACTCGATCGAGAGCTTTGCGGAGCTAATAAAAAACAATTAGTTGCAATTCGTAGCGGAATTGGCTATATATTTCAAGCCCATAACTTATTAAAGTGCTTGAGCGCACAGCAAAATGTCTCTATGTCTCTGAAATTACACAAACACCTAAATAGTGCCGACAGAAAAGCCAAATCGATCGCTATGTTAAACGCAGTAGGTTTGGGAGAAAGAATAGACTTTTACCCCGACAATTTATCTGGGGGTCAAAAACAAAGAGTAGCGATCGCTCGCGCTTTAGTCAGTCAGCCTAAATTAGTGCTGGCAGACGAACCTACTGCTGCATTGGACAGTAAATCTGGACGGAATGTAGTAGAAATTATGCAGAAATTAGCAAAAGAGCAAGGTTGTACCATTCTCCTCGTTACTCACGACAATCGCATCTTGGACATTGCCGATCGCATCATTCACATGGAAGACGGACAACTCGTAAACTCGTCTGCATCAAGTCAACCTGAAAGCCAACGATCGTCACTGGTCGTATCTTCCTAAGGAGGGAAACTCTTTATGCCATATTGCTAGTTTGAGTATTTTCTAATCTTTACCCAAAAAAATAGCGATATTTCTCATAAGTATTCGCAATTTCCAGATAAATCCAAAATATTGCCCAAATAGCTTCTGAAACAGTTAAATTAGGAGATTAATAATGTTAAAAAATTTTTGGTACGCTGTAGAGTTTAGTGCTGCTGTTACTAATAAGCCCAAACAGATTACTGTTATGGGTACCAATTATGTCCTTTATCGAGATAGTAAAGGTCAAATAGTCGCCTTAGAAGATCGCTGCGCTCATCGAGGAGCCAGCCTTGCTGGAGGTTGGGTAGAAAAAAATTGCCTTAAATGTCCCTATCACGGTTGGGGTTATAACAGCGAAGGTCAAGTAGAACTCATTCCTGCTGATAAACCAGGAGTTCCCATTGCTAAACGAGCTAAGATAAAAAGCCTGCCCGTACGAGAAAAGTATAGTTTCATCTGGGTATTTTTTGGCGATTTACCAGACGAACAACGCCCTCCCATTCCCCAACTACCAGAATTTGACAATCCCACTTGGCGAATTGTTAGTGGAGAATACACTTGGAACGCTCATTACACCAGAGTAATTGAAAGCGGTCTGGACAGTGCCCACGCGCCCTTTGTACATTCTGCATTCTTTAGCAATCGCGACGATGCAGAAGTGCCCTCCTACGAAGTACATACCGACGAGTGGAGTGCTAGCGCGAAGACTATTTCCAAACCACCTAAAAGAGTGGGATTGCTCAAATTCATTGTTAAGCGCGATCGCCCCTTCTCCAGTGCTGAGTTAACCGTACATCTGCCCAATATCAATCGGATTACTCTAGACTTTAACTTCAGAGGATATCAATACATTTATTTCGCTAGCAATATTCCTGTAGATGAAAATACTACTCTAACCAAGTGGATCGGACTGCGTAACTTCTTAACTCAACCTTGGGCAGATTGGAATTCTCGTAAAAACACCATCGATACATACCTAGAAGACAAAGCAGTAATTGAATCTCAGCACCCTAGAGTAGTGCCATATCACTTAACTGGAGAAGTTTTAGTAAGTTCGGACAACTTGCAAATTGCTTACCGCAAACTGTTGCGCAAATATATCGATCGCGGCTGGGGAATTGGCGATTATGGTTTAGATTCTCAACAATTGCCAGAAGAAAGTCTAAATGCGATCGAAGAAAAAGAAGCCTCATCAGAATTTTTAACCATCTAAGAAAGTAGTAAAAATGCTAGAAAACTTTTGGTATGCCGTCGAGTTGAGTTCTGCTGTCACTACTAAACCCAAACAAGTTACTATCATGGGACGGGAACTTGTTTTATATCGCGACAGTCAAAAAAAAGCCGTAGCTTTAAATAACCGATGCGCCCATCGAGGAGCTGCATTATCCTTAGGCTGGGTAAAAAAAGGTTGCATCGAGTGCCCCTATCACGGCTGGAAATATCAATCTGACGGAAAATGTGTCAACATTCCTGCTAACCATTCCAATGTAAGTATACCCAAGCGGGCACGAGTTGATGCTTATCCAGTTCAGGAAAAGTATGGATTTATTTGGGTATTTTTAGGAGATATGCCGACTACAGAATGTCCGCCCATCCCTGAATTTTCTCAGTTTGAAGATCCTGTTCGCAAACCTGCTTGTCTCGAATACAATTTTAGCGCTCATTACACCCGCACAATAGAAAATGTGCTAGATGTTTCCCATGCTCCCTTCATGCACAAAGGCTCTGTGGGTACTAGCAAAACACCAGAAGATACTGTCATAGAAGATTACGAGCTTCAGGTGAGTGAGTGGGGTCTGTCAGCGACTCTGGGTATCAAAATTAACAAATTGAATGGATTAATGAAGTTCATCTTGCCGCAAGACGACCCAAATGCTAAAAAGGAATACCGTTTTGCCCTGCCTAACATAACTTACTCTTCCGTTCAGTTTGGGAGCTACAAAATAGAAAGTATTACCGCTCACGTCCCAATAGATGAGACTACCACGGTAGCTAAGGCAATAAGTATTCGCAACTTTCTCAATAACGTTCCCCTATTAAACGATTGGTTCGATCGCAACACTGCAAAGGTAGGGACTAAAATTTGCCAAGAGGATGATGTAGTAGTGCAAGATCAAATTCCGAAGCAAGTTCCCTACAACAATATGAGTTGCGAGCTGCTAGTGGCTTCAGATGCAACACTAATTGCTTACCGCAAACTTCTGAAGAAATATGGCAAGCAGTTAGAGAAAGTATAGACAAATGGCACCAGAGGCAGAGAGGGGAGTAATTAAAGATAAAAAATCTCCCCACACCTCCTATATAGACTCTTCTTTAATCTGCTGCTTAACTCAAATATCTAGGAGTTTCCAATATGATTTCTACAGATTTAGTCCAGCCTAAAAATTTAGTTTGCCAATGGGAAGGATTTTCCATTCGCTATCAAACCGCAGGAACTAAAGGCATCCCAATGGTCTTGATTCACGGGTTTGGGTCTAGTTGCGAGCATTGGCGCAAAAATATTACCGTCCTAGCTCAAACTAACCGCGTTTACGCCCTAGATTTGATAGGATTTGGACAGTCTGCTAAGCCCGAACCAGACAAACAAATTACTTACAATTTCGAGACCTGGGGCCATCAGGTAAGTACCTTTGTTCGAGAAGTGGTAGGGGAACCTGCATTTTTAGTGGGAAATTCCATTGGCGGCGTAGTAGCACTTCAAGCAGCCGTAAATACTCCCGATCTGAGTCTGGGTACAATTTTACTCAACTGCGCCCTGCGACAAATCCACGATCGCAAAGTAGCAACTCAGCCTTTACCTCGCCGTTTAGGTCGTCCCCTACTGAAAAAATTGTTAAAAAACAAAGCATTAGTTCGCTGGCTGTTCGCTAAAATTGCCCGTCCTGGAGCAATTCGGAACTTCTTGCAACAAGCCTATGGCAATAAAGACGCAGTTACCGAGGAACTAGTAGAAATTTTGCTACAACCTGCCCGCGATCCTGGAGCAGCAGACGTATTTTGGGCGTTTATTAATAATTTTACTGGCCCTTTACCTGAAGATTTACTGCCTCAATTGTCTTGTCCAGCACTGATTCTGTGGGGAACTGCCGATCGTTGGGAGCCGATCGCTCTCGGTCGTCAACTAAGAGAATTTCCCGCCGTCAAGGAGTTTATTGCTTTAGAAGGTGTCGGTCACTGTCCTCAAGATGAAGTTCCAGAGCAGGTTAATCCCTTGTTACAAGACTGGGTTGCTCGTTATGCCTCCATCACTCCAACTTCTTAATTAAATCAATTTAAGCCCATGTCTGTGAGTCGAAAAAAAACCTCGTTCTTATCAACTTCCCGCTTAGTCTTTATATTTGTTACCATCCTGATCGATAAATTAGGCGAGAGTATAATCTTTCCCATTCTTCCCTTTTTAGTGGAACGGTTTCGCTCCGATGCGCTTACATTGGGATTACTAACTTCCTCGTTTGCGATCGCTCAATTTATAGCTGTTCCCATTATTGGGGGTTTATCCGATCGTTACGGTCGTCGTCCAATGCTCCTAATTTGCGTTCTAGGAACGGCGGTTTCTTACTTCATGTTTGGTTTGGCAGGAGCTTTGTCGGTGCTGTTTATCTCCCGTATTATTGATGGTGCTACTGGAGGTGTAGCAGCCACAGCCCAAGCCTACATTGCCGATATTTCCGCGCCTCACGAGCGCGTGAAAAACTTTGGCTTAATCGGAGCATCTGTTGGTCTTGGCTTTATTATAGGCCCTGCTTTAGGGGGAACTTTAGCTAATATTAGTATCAATCTGCCTGTATTGTTGGCGGGAACTTTAGCTCTCATCAACTTCGTTCTGGGCTACTTCGTGTTGAGGGAATCTCTCGATCGAGATCGCCGTCGTCCTTTTAAACTAAGAGACCTCAATCCCATAAACCAACTTGGCGATTTGCTCGGAAATAAGCGACTGCGCGGTTTTATCCTCACCTTTTTCATTTTTAACTTTGTCTTTACTGGATTCATCAGTGTTTTGGTACTTTTTTTCAAAGATCGCTTTGGCTGGGGCCCTGCTTTGTCAGCAGTAGTTTTCATCTTTATCGGCTTAGTTACTACGATCGTTCAAGGGGGTTTGATTGGCAAACTTATGCCGCGATTTGGCGAGGAAAAACTTACTTTAGCCGGATTTGTGTTGCTGGCGATCGCCTTTGGCATGATGGTTCTAATCCCAGCTTCTGGCCCCCTAGTTTACCCTGGTATATATATTTCTCAAGGCACGATCGCTTTGGGAGTGGGGCTAATTATTCCCTGTTTGCGGGGTTCTATCTCTAACCGAGTAAGCGATCGAGAACAGGGCAAAACCCTCGCCGGTCTTCAGGTAATTCAGAGTGTTGCTGGAATTCTAGGGCCTCTCTGGGCGGGTTGGACTTTCGACAATTTAGGCATTATCTCTCCTTTCTCGATGGCAGCATTATTAATGCTCTTGGCTTGGGGCTTTACTGTAGCTAATTTGCGGAAAATCTCTATCCGTTATCGAGCGTAAATCTTACGTTATATCAATTTCCTTTTTAGTTGGGTCAGGGGTCAGGGATTTTTGCTAAAAATTTTTCGGCTCTATCATCAATAATTATAAAATTGTCATCATCAATTTTAAGCCATAAAAAACTAATTTAATATTAGTTACCTCTGAACCCCGATCCGAATCTTTACACTTAGTTTTTTGGTAATTATGCTTCACTCATAATAAGTTGCACCTCGAACATTTAACAAGGCGCAATCTTTATAATATCTAGTATTTTATTTGTCTGGATTGTTAGAATTTCCACGCTAAGTAAATTACTGATACAAAAAAGACTAGCGTTGCAATGCCTATGAAGACCATTTTTAATTCGTGGTCTTCAATGGCTTTTTCTAACTCCCGATCTAGTTCTTGGCGAAATTGGTTTATTTTTTGGGTTGCTTCTGGATATTTAATTGGAGCAAGTTCTTTTTTTAACATAATGTATTATTCCTTTTCTAAACACTTAGTTCTATCTTTGTTAAATTCACCATTCATTATTATATATACCATAATTTTAGAGTAAACATATTGAATCAAGCAATAAAACTTGACATTTGTAGTTATATAAAATCTGCTCAATAGATTGTCGCTTCAATTGAGAGAATGTTTGTAAAGAAAATGTTTAATTCGCTCTAAATATAGGGATTTGAGATAGGGGAGTAATATCGAAAATTCAAAAGCTATAAGCACGAGTTTTTTTTCAGATACACCTTAGATAAATTGTGCGATAAGTTCATACCTTTTATTACTTTTTCATACTGACAAATTCAAAAAATAGATTAATAATAAGAGACAAGAAGGGTCGCGCCCGCGCCGAGGTTAGAGAAAAAGTTCATTTTTATGAGGGAAGTTCTCATAAAGCAGTTAAGTTAAATACTCCCGCAGAAAAGTTATGGGATAATACCAATTTCCCTTGTGTTTGCTACAAATAATTTCGAGTGGGAGAGGGGGAGAGGGGGGGTCCAATGATTCTATTTTTAATGAGGGAGTCCTCACTGCCGATAAC